>CAYHFJ010000074.1:0-15454 GCA_964355885.1 uncultured Flavobacteriales bacterium | reverse complement strand
CTTATTGTATTTTCGAGTTCGTAAACCAATTAGTATTTATTTTGTTCTAAAAGCTGCGTTGCCTTCCACCAGTAAAAAAAGGCTTCCGGGCTTGACTTTTTCAATTTATTCAGCTTGGTGTTATGCGCTTGTTCAATAACTGCATCAGCAACCTGTTTCGGGTCTTTATACTTTTCAAATGTCTTCTGATCCTTTGCAATGAGGTTGGATAAATAAGCTGCCTTTGCAGAATGAGGAATTGCTTTTTCAATATGGTAAGGTTCAGAAAAAATAAATCGTTCAACACGCTGGATGCCTTGCTGCAACAGGTAAAAATTTTCTTTGTCAACCGCTCCACGAAGGGATAGGCAAAGGGAGGTTTGGTAAATATCATCAAGCACATCAGCGGTTGTTACATTTTTCAATTCGCGGTAAACCATTTCTGTTTTCGCTATTTTAACGAAGGTGGTTTTGATCACTTCTAAATCTTGGGCCACATCGAAGATGTTGCCAATGTCATAAAGCTGCTTGATGATTTCCATACTCATGCTGTCCTCTCTTTTGAAATAGGGAATGCCGGTGGTGTTAGGAGCGAACGCAGTCAGTTTGTCGCCAAGTAAATCTTCATAAGACGGAATATTTACCTGAGCCAATTTTGCTGTGGTGACAAGAAAATCCGATTTGATTTCATGGAGTGAAATGTTCTTATAGTTGTTCCCTTCAAAAAGAATGTCAAGCAAAACTGCTTCTTCTCCTGCATAGGTTTTGTGAACAGGCGTGTAAAAGAACTTGTAGTGCGCCTTATCAATAGTCGATGCGGTGTTGCGGTGTTGCATCTCAACCCGGTTAAAGCCCTGCTGTTTTGCAAATGCTTCAAAAATTTCGTTAATGCCCTTTTTGTTTTCTGACATGATGATGTCAATGTCAATTGACAACCGCTTTGCTGAGTTTGTCAAAAGCATCAAAGCCGTTCCTCCTTTGAATATAAAAGATAACTCTGATTTGGCCAAGCCTTCCAAAAGCAGTAATGCACGAATAACTTTTTCAACAAGAATTTTATCAGCATTCCGGTTGGTTCTGGATACTTTATCAATCCATTCGGGCGTAAGGCTTTCTTTGCTTATCATATCGAATTATAAAACGGCAATTTACTTTAATGCTGCCGGAATTTTGAAACCTTGTTCAAGTAATTATTGAATGCTTCTTTCTTCCCTCTCCTGTCTCCATAGCGAAGCATTTTATTTTCATTCATTGTATATTTTTCAAGAGCATTTTTGAAAATAACTTGCATTTCGTGTCCCTGTTGCGCTGCAAAAATTATTTCATCACAAAAAAGATCTACTAACATTTTTTCAATGGTGGTGGTATGCACCCCCTGCACATTTTGAATAGGCGCTTCAGAAACGAGGGGCTTCACAATTATAGCTTCTTTTTCCGAAGAAGCATAGTGGCTGAGGATGTCAGAAGTGGGATCAAGAAAAACATTTTTGTAAGTGTCTTTTAAAAAATAAAAAACTGATTCGGTTGTATTCTTTTCAACCTCAACAAGGGTATAGAATCTGCCTGGCTGATGGACCATCAGTTCATTCAGAACGGATGTGCTCCAAATACAAATTAGCAGGTAAGGAAACTGCTTGTGCAGTTTGTTGTATAGAATTTTATTCTTTGAAGAAACGTATGGAACAAAGTTTCTTCCTGCTCCCAATGTAAACTTACCCCTCCCTACTCGCGAAAGAACTCCGGATTGAACCAATGCATAAACACGCCAGTTCAATGTCGTGGCCTTTATTTTTGGTTCAAATTGCCTGTAAAATTCTACAATCTGACTGCTTTCAAAGATCTTTTGTCCCTTGAAATGCTGTCGGAGTTTTCCAATATTTAATTTGTCGATTGCGATGGCTTTAGGTATTTCAGACAAATATAGTAATTCTATAAAACGGCAGCAAATGGCAAATGCTGCCAAAAATTAGAAAAAACAGGAATGAGTACCTGAAAAACCTTTCGGAAATCATCAATTAACAATTAGATACAGTTGTCGCCGGTTGAAAAAAGGACACCTGTAAAAATATTTTTGGATGAGGTGTCCTAATTGGGAACATTCCCAGTGGTATTTTATGAACCTGATGAACTGGCCGGAATAAAAAAACCCTTGAAATTGCGTAGCAATCAAGGGTTGTGGTACTGTATGAACCTTATGAATCAGTTCTTGCGGAGAAGGAGGGATTCGAACCCCCGGACCGTGAGGTCAACGGTTTTCAAGACCGCCGCGATCGACCACTCTGCCACTTCTCCGGTCGCGAAATTAATAGAATTCTTCTATTTGAACGAATTTGATTTGAAAAATCTTTCTTTTATCACACTATCAGACTTTTATATCTGGTTCAAGTACGTTTCAGATTAATAATATCATGAAACCTGCATGAGATTTGGTTATACCGCCTTAGTTATTCAAAAGTTGAAAGAGGTTCGGTATAAAGATTAGCCGGTATTGCTACATTGACCCACTTTAACCCAATACTGTGAAAGCCGAAAATATCCGCAGTCCTTTCAACATGCTGGTGATCGTAGCCGCACTTGGTTACTTTGTGGATATCTATGACCTCATCCTTTTTAATGTGGTCAAAAAGGAGAGTCTCCAGGCTCTTGGACTAGGGGGTGCGGATTACGAATCTAATGAGATTTTTCTCTTCAATTGCCAGATGATAGGGATGCTTATCGGTGGTATTCTCTGGGGAATTCTGGGTGATAAGCGTGGTAGACTTTCTGTCCTGTTCGGGTCGATTCTTTTATATTCTGTTGCAAATGTTCTGAATGCATTCGTTACAGACTTGAATTCCTATGCCACAGTAAGATTCTTTGCAGGATTGGGTCTTGCAGGTGAACTGGGTGCCGGTATAACTCTGGTTGTAGAAACGATGTCCAAGGAAACCCGTGGCTACGGTACCATGTTAATTGTCACTTTCGGGGCACTGGGTGCCGTCTTTGCATCGATAGTTGGAAAGGAGGGAACCCTGTTTGCCGGATATACCAATGCATGGTTAGGGACAAGCTTCGTTGGTTGGCAGATGGCTTATATCGTGGGTGGTTTGCTTGGCTTATTTTTATTGCTGCTCAGGATAGGAACTTATGAATCCGGAATGTATTCCAGGTTGAGTAAATCCGCGAAAGCATCTCGTGGAAATCTTTCCATTCTGGTGCAAAATAGAGATACATTTATCAGATACGTTAGTTGTATTCTGATTGGTCTTCCTATCTGGTATATTATTGGGATACTGATAGCACTTTGTGTTGGATTGACACATGAAATGGGAATAGAAGGTGCCATCACAGGAACGGCGATCATGTATGCCTATATCGGTTTGTCAGCCGGCGATCTTCTTAGTGGGCTTCTAAGCCAATATTTTAAAAACAGAAAGAAAGTTGTCTTTGGATATCTGCTTGCCTCGGTTGTTCTGACGGGATTTTTTCTGTTTCCACTTTCATTAGCTCTTGATTGGTTTTATATCATGTGTTTTCTTCTGGGAACTGCTACCGGTTATTGGGCTTTGTTTGTCACAATTGCTTCTGAACAATTTGGGACTAATATCCGCTCCACTGTTACCAATACAGTTCCAAATTTTGTTCGAGGTTCAGTTGTGCTGATAACCTTGCTATATAAATCAATAGAGCCTTTGTTTGCATCCGCAAATTCTCCAAAGATTTTCAGCGCAGGTCTTGTCGGACTTCTGTGTTTTACTTTAGCGGTAGTTGGTTTATTCTCAGTAAAAGACACCTTTGGGAAGGATTTGAATTACATTGAAGAGTGCTAGTTTATCAGGGTATTACTACCTTTATAAAAATCACCGGCATGGAGAATAAAGCAGTTACATTGGTCATCGGAGCATCGGAAAACCCTTCGAGGTATTCCAATAAGGCTGTGCTTTCTTTGCGCAACCATCAACTACCTGTCATTGCTATAGGTAATAGGGAAGGACGAATCGCAGATGTTCTGATACAATCAGGACAACCCAAACCTGATGTGTTGATTGACACCGTGACACTTTATCTGTCTGAAGAGAATCAGGAACCGATGATCGACTATATCCTGTCTCTGAAACCCAGAAGGATTATTTTTAATCCGGGCGCAGAGAACCCGCATTTCGCTGAATTGGCCAGAAGAAAAGGTATACATACTGAAGAAGCCTGTACACTGGTTTTACTTTCAACAGGTCAGTATTGAATTGCAGCAAATAAAAAAGCTCTCTGTCGGGCGACAGAGAGCTGTAATGTGAAAAGTAAAATTATTTTTAGGATCTCTTTTCTTCGATTCGTGCTTTCTTTCCTGAGATATCACGCAGGTAGAAAATTTTTGCACGACGAACAATTCCGCGTTTATCAACAATAACTTTATCAATCTTTGGTGAAAATAAAGGGAAAATCCTTTCTACACCAACGCCGTTTGAAATTTTCCGAACTGTGAAGGTCTGTGTCACTCCGCTACCTTTGCGTTGTAATACAACACCTTGGTATTGCTGAATACGCTCCTTCGTTCCCTCAATAATTTTGTAATGTACAGTAACTGTATCTCCGGCCTTGAACGTAGGCATTTCGCGATTTTCAACAATTGCGTTTGTAGCAATTTTTACTAAGTCCATGATTATCAATATTTTCAACTCGGGACAATCCCAAATCGGAGTGCAAATATACAATTTATCCTAATTAAAAAAAGCAATTATTTCTCTTTTTCTCAGTCTTTGAGCATATCAGGCCGCTTTTTCTCGGTGCGCAAAACAGACTGCTCATGACGCCATTTTTCTATTTCTGCTGAATTTCCCGACAACAGTACATCAGGGACCTTAATACCTCGAAATTCGGCAGGTCTGGTATAGGTTGGCGGAGCTAAAAGGTCGTCCTGAAATGAATCCGAAAGAGCGGAAGTCTCGTCATTGAGTACTCCCGGCAAAAGACGGATAATTGCATCACAAACTACCGAAGCGGCAATTTCCCCACCTGATAAAACGAAATTTCCTATTGATATTTCACGCGTAATAAAATTTTCCCGAATTCGTTCGTCGATGCCTTTGTAATGCCCACACAATAGAATAATATTTTTCCGCATAGACATTCTGTTAGCCACCTTCTGGTCAAAAAGTTCACCATCCGGACTGAGGTAGATGATTTCGTCATAGTCCCGTTCTGATTTCAACTTCTCCAGACATAAAACAACCGGTTCGATCATCATGACCATACCTGCACCACCTCCATAAGGCGCGTCATCAACTGTCTTGTGTTTATTGGTGGTATAGTCACGAATATTGTGAACATGGATCTCTGCCAACCCTTTTTGTTGGGCACGTTTAAGGATGGAAAAGGCAAAAGGACTCTCCAGTAATTCCGGTACTACACTTAATATATCTATACGCATTTAGGATCGTCTGTAATTATTATTTACTTAACTCTTTTATTTCTGCAGGCAAAATTCATAAAGCATATTATTCAATAGATTGTATTTTTATTTAATAGTATGTGATAAAGACTTAACGGATATTATCGAGCAATTTTTCTATTTGACGAGTGCTTTCTTTCTGACTTTCAATCTCGGCTTTTTTATCCGGAATCATTCTGTCTTTGGTATTGTCAATAGATCTTTCATGATTCTTGTTTACATCTTCCAATTTGTCAATTTTTCGATTTGATTTTTCAAGGTCTTTTGTTAGCTTGGTTTTTTCCTTTTCAAGTTCTTTTAACTTCTTTTCGTCAATTTCCCTGGCCTCAGATGATCCTGAAAATGTAGTAAGCAATTGTTTTTGTTTCAGAACTTCAGCTGTAGTAAATTCTTCTTGAGTTTGCATTGTTTTTATTTCAGCCTTCTCCCTGTCAATCTCACGTTTGTTTTTCTTAATCTCATTTTCATAAGTGCTGATGTTATTTTCAAGTTGTTTTAATTCCCCTTCAAGTTTTTCCGCTTTCTTTTCTTCCTCTTTTAATTGTTTTGAAACGCCATCCTTATATGCAAACACTGCAAAATTTCGAACCATTAGTTTAGCTGAAACTGATTGAGTTTCTTGCTTCGAACTTGTTAAAAATACTGAATCAAGCCCCGCAAAGAAAGCGGACAACTGTGTCCGGCCATCAGCATCTTTAAATGCCGCATAAATACTCATCGTATCATTTCCAAAGGATTTTAAGTTCGCATGATGAACTACTAATTCATTGTACTCCTTTCTCACTGAAGCCTTTGTTTCTTCACCGATGAATTCTTTCCACAGCTTTTCAGAATCCTTTTCAGAATTTTTTGGAATGATTACATGAAATCCATTCTGCTTACCCTGACTCATGGTTTCTTCATACTCACTTACCAAAAGGGAATCCTGAGAATATAAAGTGTCAAATGACATCGCGAAGAATATAATCAAAAGAAAATTCCGGAATGTTTTGCAGTGTTTTATCATGAAGTAGATTTTTATCAAAGGTGAGGATTTATAATTTATTCATAAAATCAAATGAACTGATTAGTCTGGATCTTAGGAGGGTTTGATGATCAAGAACAGAATTATTTCTTTCCTTTTCCCGGATTAGCATCAGGAATCTTCAGGGAAATCCGATTTTAATTTCTTTGATGTTTCCTTTCCTTCTACTTATCAATTCTAAGGATTACAATTTTGAAGAAATTAATCATTTGATGCCCAAAGTCCAAAAAATTACGAAAAATCAATAAAAAACCAAGATTGGACTGTTGATTAATTATGCCCTTACTGTTTAGAATCATTCTAAATAAGAGTATCTTTGGCCCTGTGAGAACTAAGAGGATACTGGTTGGAGATGCACATACCCTAACACGTGAGGGTATCAAATCAATATTGTCGAAGCAATGTGGTTTAGAAATTATTTCGGAGGCATTAAATAGCGCGGAATTACTGGAGAAAATACAGCATAACAAGCCTGACCTTATCATCATTGATTTCCATATTCCAGGACACTTCAGAATCGAGGACATCGAATTAATACGAAGGAATTTTCCGGAGATTTGCATTTTGGTTATTTCGACCAATCAGCTAAAACAAGATATTCTCCGGGTTCTTGATGCTGACGTATCGGGTTATTTATTAAAGGAATGTGACGAAGAAGAGATAACTTCAGCAGTGAAAGCAATTCTCAGAGGAGAGAAGTTTTTCTGTGGTCGTGTGATGGATTCGATTCTTGAAAAGTCAAACCATAAATGCCTCCCCGGTGAAGTATGTAATCATTGCATGTCTATTTCACTTAGCAGCAGGGAGATTGAAATTGTCAAATTGATAGCTGATGGTCTGACAACAAAAGATATAGCCAGCAGAATACATTTGAGTTTTTTCACAGTTGCCACACATCGCAAAAACATTTTTCGAAAATTACAGATAAGGAATTCTCCTGAGCTTGTTCTGTATGCCATGAAAGAGGGGATTATTGGTACTTCTTCCGTTTCAACCCTGCAATAGAAAATTATACAAAACGTCCTTCATTTTTCGATAGACTTGAGCTATATAACCTTATCTCATGCGGCTTTCACGATTTTATATTTCAGAAACCTCCTTGGATTTAGGATATATCTTTTTTTAATAGGATATGGGGATTACCTTTGCCTCCACAATAAATTATATGAAGAAGGTAAAATTAGGAATCATCCGGGAAGAAAAAGTACCTCATGATAAAAGAGTACCATTCACACCGGAACAATGTGTACAGATAAAGAGTGATTTTCCGGAAGTTGAACTGGTCGTACAGCCAAGTGAATGGCGAAGTTTCAGTCAGGCAGAATACGAAGAGAAGAATATTAAAATCACTGAAGACCTGAGTGATTGTGATGTGTTAATGGGAATAAAAGAAGTCCCGGCGGATCATTTAATTCCTTCCAAGACTTACATTTTTTTTTCTCACACGATCAAGAAGCAGCCTCATAACAGAAAATTATTGCAGGCACTGGTTGCAAAAAAAATCAGAATGATCGATTACGAATGTCTGGTTGACAAACAGGATAACAGAATTATTGGATTCGGTCGTTATGCAGGTATAGTAGGGGCTTACAATGGTATCATGGCGTATGGTTTACGTTATGGATTGTTTAAGCTCAAACCTGCTCAGCAATGTCATGACAAGAAAGAAGTTTTCCGTGAACTGAATAATATCAGTCTTCCTAACATTAAAATCGTAGTAACCGGTGGGGGAAGAGTCGCGAATGGAGCGTGTGAAACTATGGGCGCAATGGGTCTTCGAAAAGTAACACCCTATGAATTTTTAAATTATACTTTTCGGGAACCAGTCTATGTTCAACTACATTCAGGAGATTATTTTGAAGCTAAGGATAAATCACCATACAGTTCATGGGATTTTCACCATCATCCGGAATCTTACCGTTGTTTCTTTAGCGATCCGAATTCATTTGCATCGGTCACAGATTTGTTGGTACATGCTAC
Source organism: uncultured Flavobacteriales bacterium (assembly GCA_964355885.1). Classification (GTDB taxonomy): domain Bacteria; phylum Bacteroidota; class Bacteroidia; order AKYH767-A; family 2013-40CM-41-45; genus QQVM01. Next base: position 7,046 of record CAYHFJ010000074.1, on the reverse strand, counting down.
TTTCTGGGATCCAAGAGCGGATATTCTTTTCTCAAAATCCCGTATGCGTGACCCTGATTTCAGAATCAGTGTGATTGCCGATGTTACATGCGACCTGAATGGAAGCATTCCTTCCACAACAAAAACTTCCACTATCGATGATAAATTCTACGGTTATGATCCTATGACCGAAGAAATTGTTGAACCTTTTAAACCCAGCGCGATTACAGTGATGGCTGTAGATAACTTACCTTGTGAATTACCGCGTGATGCTTCCGATGGTTTTGGTAAACATCTTCTGGAAAGAGTTCTCCCTGCTTTGTTAAAGGAAGATCAGGACGGTCTTCTCGAAAGAGCAACCATCGCTCAGGAGGGTAGATTAATGCCGCGATTTGTTTATTTGCAGAATTATCTGGATGGGAAATGAATGTGCCTTAAGCAATTTTTTGATGCAGGATTATTATAGCCACGAATGCACGAATAAATAATTATTCGTATTCGTGGCTATAATCATTTGATCTAAATTTTAAAATGCCTTCAATAACGCAATCGACGCGGAGGGATCATTCGAAGAAAAAACCGCATTCCCCGCCACTAAAACATCCGCTCCCGCACTGATGAGAGCAGCTGCATTTTTCAAATCAACGCCACCATCAATCTCAATTTTAGCAGATGACTTACGACGCAGTATTATGTTTTTTAGATCTTCAATTTTTCGAAAAGTATTCTGAATGAATTTTTGCCCTCCGAAACCAGGATTCACACTCATCATACATACCAAATCAATATCAGCGATGATATCCTCAAGTGATGCAACGGAGGTATGTGGATTAATTGCTACACCCGCTTGCATTCCTGCATTTTTGATTTCCTGAATTGTTCTATGTAAATGCGGACAAGCTTCAATATGCACACTTAATATTGCGGCCCCGGATTCCTTGAATAATTGAATATATTGTTCGGGCCTTACAATCATCAAATGCACATCCAGGGGTTTCGTCGCATGTTTCTGAATGGCCTTGATCACAGGAAAACCAAATGATATGTTTGGAACAAATACTCCATCCATTACATCAACATGAAACCAGTCGGCAGCACTCTTGTTGATCATTTCGATATCACGTTGCAGATTCGCGAAATCCGCGGATAGGATGGAAGGGGCGATGATGGCCATACTTTGTTTTATTTGATTTAAACATGGAATAAAGTCTCAGGTTTCCGAAACGAATAAGCACACGAATTTAGAGAATATTGTTTGAATATTTTGATTGCGTACAATTTTAGAATCGAACCTTGGATGCATGATTTCCGCTTATAAAAAACTGAATAGTTGAGATTGTGAATTATAAAATTTGCAGTCATTTTTGTGCTCTTTCCAGCAATCGCTTCAAATCAGAAAGCAATCTGAGAGATTAAAAGTTCCAACATGCAAATTGAAATAATTCAGGAAAGAATTCACGAAATCAGAGGACAAAAGGTTATGCTCGATTTTGACCTCGCTGAACTCTATTGCACGGAAACTAAAGTTTTGAAGCAAGCTGTGCGACGGAATATAGATCGATTCCCTGTTGACTTTATGTTTGAACTTAAGAAGGAAGAGTACGATCAATGTTTAAGGTCACAAATTGTGACCTTAGACATTGGTCGTGGAAAACATGTTAAATACCTGCCTTTTGCGTTCACTGAGCAAGGTGTAGCAATGCTTTCCAGCGTTTTAAAGAGTAAAAAGGCAATTGAGGTGAATATCTCTATTATGAGAGTATTTGTTTTTATCCGACAGTATGCACTTTCACACAAAGACTTAACAGATAGGCTTAGGGAGCTTGAAAATAGATACAACTTGCAGTTTTCAGATATCTACGAAGCACTAAAGTTTCTGATGGACGACAAACAACAACAGGAAAGCTGGAGAGACAGAAAGCAAATTGGGTTTTAGAGAGTCTAAGTGTAGATAAAATTTAAGAAACATTTTTAGACATAAAAAAAAGGAAATAACCAAAGTCATTTCCTTTTTTTTCAGCGGGATCACCAGGCTATCAGCCGAGATATGTTTTTAATATTTTACTGCGGGAGGTATGTTTAAGTCGTCGGATAGCCTTTTCCTTTATTTGACGTACACGCTCACGTGTTAGGTCAAAACGATCGCCGATTTCTTCCAGAGTCATTGGTTGTTCTCCAATAGCCAGTCCGAAGTAGAGGCGAATTACATCAGCTTCTCGTGTGGTAAGCGTTGACAAGGCACGCTCCACTTCACGACGAAGTGATTCTGTGATTAATGAATGATCCGGATGTGGTTGATCATCGTCTCCCAATACATCAATCAGGGTACTGTCTTCTCCGCTTACTAATGGCGCATCCATCGAAACATGTCGACCGGAGGTACGCATGGCATCTTTTATCTCGTCTTGTGAGATCGACATAGCTGTTGCTAATTCCTCCGTGCTGGGTTCACGTTCGAATTCCTGCTCAAGTTTGGAGAATGTTTTATTGATCTTATTAATTGAACCGATTTTGTTCAATGGAAGTCGCACAATACGTGATTGTTCTGCCAGAGCCTGAAGAATGGATTGACGGATCCACCAGACCGCATAGGAAATAAATTTAAATCCACGCGTTTCATCAAAACGCTGTGCAGCTTTTATTAATCCTAAGTTCCCTTCATTGATAAGGTCTCCTAAAGTTAGTCCTTGATTCTGGTACTGTTTTGCCACTGATACGACGAATCTCAAATTAGCTTTAGTAAGTCGCTCCAATGCCTTGCCATCACCTTTTTTAATAAGCTGGGCCAGTCGGACTTCCTCTTCCGCGGTAATCAATTCAACACGTCCTATCTCTTGTAAGTATTTATCGAGTGAGGCTGTTTCACGATTGGTAACCTGCTTTGTAATTTTTAGTTGTCTCATTTAAGTTTTAAGTTTTATAAAAAAGTATATGCTCTTGAAACGATGGCATTTCGTGGATGTTTCAGCAAATTTTAAAAAGCAGGTAGGCTTTCTTACAAGTGTCAGAGAATTGAAATCATGTTCATTAAAAATGCCGGTTATTTTTTAGGAATATATAAGTTAAGGGATTGAAAAAGAGTATGTAAAATGAAAAAAGCAGCCCTTTTAGGGCTGCTTTTTTAAATTGGAAGTCAAGATGAAATTAAGACTGAGGTTGACGGCGCTGTTGTCTTCCGTCAGTTTCAGGCATATTTTCAGGTTTTGGTAACAATACCTTCCTTGATAAACGATATTTACCGGTCTTTTTATCTACTTCAATGAGTTTTACTTTAATTATATCTCCTTCATTTAGAGCACCTTTCATTGAATCTAGTCGTTCCCAGGTAACTTCAGAAATATGAAGCAGACCGTCTTTTCCAGGCATGAATTCAACAAATGCACCAAAGTCCATTATGTTTTTCACTTTGCCTTCATAGACTTCTCCAACTTCAGGGATGGCAACGATTCCTTTGATCCAGTTTTTCGCTGCCTCAATTCCATTTTTATCCGCGGAGGAGATCTCAATAATTCCCTCGTTATTTACCTCCTCTATTGATATAGTAGTACTTGTTTCACGTTGGATTTCCTGAATGACTTTTCCACCGGGTCCGATGACAGCTCCAATAAATTCCTTCGCGATAACAAGTTTCTCAATACGCGGTGCATGCGGTTTGTAATCTGGATTCGGAGCTGAAAGTGTTTTTTTCATCTCATTCAGGATGTGCATACGTCCTTCCTTAGCCTGAGTAAGCGCTTTCATCATAATGTCAGCGGGTAAACCCTGGATTTTAAGATCCATCTGACAACCACAAATACCATTTTCTGTTCCGGTTACTTTGAAATCCATATCACCGAGGTGATCTTCATCTCCGAGGATATCACTAAGTACTGCAAAGCGTCCTTTTTCATCAATGATTAATCCCATTGCAATTCCAGAGGCCGGACTTGTGATCTGAACTCCTGCATCCATAAGAGCCAGTGTTCCTGCACAAACAGTAGCCATTGAAGATGATCCGTTAGACTCGAGGATGTCGGAAACGACACGGATCGTATAAGGACAATCCTTTTCAGTTGGCAGGATCTGTTTTAATGAACGCATCGCAAGATTACCATGTCCGATTTCACGACGGGCCGGTCCACGGTTTGGCTTTACTTCTCCGGTTGAGAATGCTGGGAAATTATATTGCAATAAAAATTTGGTGTGGCTGTCTCTCATTGGAACATCGATATACTGTACATCAAGTTTACTTCCAAGAGTAACTGTTGTCAATGATTGTGTTTCACCACGGGTGAAGATAGCTGAACCGTGAGTGGAAGGGAGGTAATTCACTTCACTCCATATCGGGCGAATGTCTGTTGATTTTCTTCCGTCAAGTCTGATGCCTTCATTAAGTATACATGCACGCATTGCTTCACTTTCTACATCATGGAAATATTCTTTCAGCATACCTGCTTTTTCTGCTAGTTCTTCCACTGAAAGTGTTGCAGCGATTTCTTCAAATATTTTCTTGAAAGCTTCTTTACGTTCCTGTTTATTGGGGTTTGCGGATTTTGCTATTGCATAAGTTTTATCGTATGCCATTTCACGCACTTTTACACGAAGTGCTTCATCGTGAGTTTCGTGAACATATTCTCTCTTTGGTTTGTTACCGCACATTTCACGCAATTCAATTTGTGCCTGGCACTGAACTTTTATCGCTTCATGTCCAAATTTTATTGCTTCGAACATATCCGCTTCCTGCACTTCTTTCATCTCGCCTTCGACCATCACCACACTGTCCATTGAACCCGCGACGATAATATCTATATCAGCCCGCTCAAGCTCATCAGTATAAGGATTTACAATAAATTTTCCGTCGACACGTCCAACACGAACCTCTGAAATAGGCCCATTGAATGGGATATCAGAAACTGATATCGCGGCTGAGGCAGCTAGTCCGGCTAATGCATCCGGCTGTATACGAGGATCGCCTGAGATGAGTGTAACCATCACCTGTGTATCTGCATGATAATCTTCAGGGAACATGGGACGCAACGCGCGATCCACGATTCTGGAAATTAAAATTTCATATTCCGAAAGGCGACCTTCCCGTTTTAAAAATCCACCCGGATAACGACCTACTGATGCAAATTTTTCCTGGTAGTCAACCGTAAGTGGCAGAAAATCTGTTCCTGCTTTTGCTTCTTTATTCGAAACAATAGTTGCAAGCAGCATAGCGTCGCCCATGCGGACAACCACTGCACCATCAGCCTGCTTAGCTAAACGACCGGTTTCAATACTGATCTTTCTTCCATCGCCTAAATCAAATTCCTTAATAATCGCTTTTTGTGACATCGTCATCTTAAATTAATAGAAAAGCAAAAAAGGCAATCCCATGAATTGCCTTTTTGTTTTCTTGTGAGTTGAAATTATTTTCTGATACCAAGATCAAGAATGATCTTGCGATATCTTTCGATATCGGTCTTGTGTAAATAGTCGAGCAAGCTTCTGCGTTTTCCAACAAGCCGGATTAAAGAACGCTCTGTAGAGTGATCTTTCTTAAAAGTTTGCAGGTGATCTGTCATGAAGACGATCCTTTGCGTGAACAGGGCGATTTGTGCCTCTGATGAGCCGGTGTTCTTTGCGGAACCTCCGAATTTTTTGAAAATTTCTGTTTTTCCTTCTTGATTCAGCTTCATTTTTTCTTCCTTTTACGCTATTTTTTGGGATTGCAAATGTATGGAATTATTAGAATACTACAAAAAATATCATTAGTTTTTAAGCAGTCGCAGAACCTGTGCTATTTTACTCTTTAATTCACGGCGATCTACGATAAAATCCAAAAAACCATGTTCCAGGACGAATTCTGAAGTCTGGAAACCCTTTGGAAGATCTTTTCCGATGGTTTCTTTTACCACCCTTGGCCCTGCAAATCCGATCAGTGCTCCCGGTTCGGAAATATTCAGATCACCAAGCATGGCATAGGAGGCCGTGACACCACCTGTTGTTGGATCTGTCAGGAGAGAAATATATGGCAGCTGAGCATCAGCAAGCAGAGTCAGTTTTGCTGAAGTCTTCGCCATTTGCATCAGGGAATATGCAGCTTCCATCATCCTGGCTCCTCCGGATTTTGAGATAACCATTAAGGGTAATTTATTTTCTATAGCATAATCAATTGCACGAGAAATCTTTTCACCTACGACGGATCCCATGGATCCCCCGATAAAAGTAAAATCCATACAGGCTATTACGAGACCTTCTCCATCAACCGTTCCAACACCGGAACGCAAAGCGTCTTTTAATCCTGTCTTCTTCTGTGTTTCTACTATCCGGTCAGAATATTTCTTGGTGTCAATAAAATGGAGCGGGTCATCAGATGTAAGTTGCGCATCGAGCTCTTCGTATTTATTGTCATCAAAAATTATTTCAAAATATTGCGCTGAACTAATCCGGTTATGATAACCACATTCTGTACAAACATACTTATGCTCTACATGATCTTTTGATGTGACAAGATGCTTACACGCGCTACATTTATGCCATAGTCCTTCAGGAGTTTCTTTTTTCTCCTCCGTGGATGTGGTGATGCCTCCTTTATTTCGTTTAAACCAGGACATAGTTAAGAATAGAAATTAAATTCCGGATAGGATAGATTTGATTCTTTTGATTAAATCCTATAAAATATCACGCGATTGTTATGTCAGACGACAGGTATACATCCTGAATGGTATTTAACAGCTCAATCCCGTCTTTCATAGGTTTTTGAAATGCTTTTCTGCCTGATATCAGTCCTTGTCCGCCTGCACGTTTATTCACTACTGCTGTGGTAACAGCTTCTGTCATATCACTGGCTCCTTTTGATTCCCCACCTGAATTGATTAATCCCGCGCGACCCATGTAACAATTCATCACCTGATATCTGCAAAGATCAATAGGATGATCCGTCGTTAATTCGCTGTAAACTTTAGGATGTGTCTTTCCGAATTTAAGCGCGGTATACCCGCCATTATTTGTTGGTAGTTTTTGCTTGATAATATCTGCCTGTATTGTTACACCCAGATGGTTAGCCTGCCCTGTGAGATCAGCGGAGGTATGATAATCGATTC
>CAYHFJ010000073.1:0-15664 GCA_964355885.1 uncultured Flavobacteriales bacterium | reverse complement strand
AAGCATTGATACAATAGCTCTCATTCCGGATGTTGTGATGAAATCGGAAAATACCCCGGCAATCATTCAAGGCAGAAATGTGATTGGAACAGAACAAGTGGAAGTGAATTCCCCAACTATCCAAATATACGTCTTTGATAACTCTTACATGGACGGTGATACAATGTCTCTGTACTTTAACGGACAGTGGATTCTGTATCATTATGGAGTCACAAAAAAGAAAAAAGCGGTTGAATTAAGTTTTAAACCCAACACAAACAATTATCTGGTTCTCTTTGCCAATAACCTTGGAAAAAGTCCTCCCAATACGGCTGCCGTGGAAGTGAATGATGGTAAATTGAAGCGAATTTTCCGCCTGTCTTCTGACCTAAAATCCTGTAGTGCAATCAATTTCATCTACAAGCCGGAAAAATAGTCAGGGCTTCATTCAATCGAGTATTTATATCAGAAAATTCTTCTTATTTTCAACCCGTTAAAAAATTATAATCAATCAAAATCAAAATAAAACCATGAAGAGAATATTACTATTTCTATCATTAATCTTAAGTATAAATGCTTCTCATGCTCAATGGGGTTCATTAGGAAGCGGGCTTAATGGCCGCGTTAAAGCTCTCACAGTATTCAATAATGAAATATATGCGGGCGGAACATTTACCAGTCCAAATCATGTAGCCCGTTGGGACGCAGGAAGTAATTCATGGGTCACTGCAGGTAACGGATTAGCTGATTCGGTAAGCGCCCTGGCAGTACACAATGGTAAGTTATATGCAGGAGGAAGCTTCAGGGCAAATGGAGGCGGAACAACCGTTGAAAGGATAGCTGTTCTCAACACCTCAACAAACACTTGGGACCCAATAGGCACCGGCCTTAACAATTTTGTCCGTGCACTCTATAGTGATGGCACAGACCTATATATAGGAGGAGCTTTTAATAACTCCGGTACGCCTTCAGTGTCAAGGATTGCTAAACTGAATGGAACAAGTTTTACTCAGGTTGGTGATAATCCTGCAAATGTAGTTTATGCTATTACTAAATTTAATGGTGTGCTGTATATAGGAGGATCCTTTTCACCTGATTACCTTAAAAAATTGAACGGCTCTTCCTGGCAGTCGCTGACAGGCCTTAATAATACCGTTAATGCTTTAGTACAGTATGGCACATACCTTTACATCGGTGGCGAATTCACTGCTCCAACATTGAAAATTGCTAGAACTACCGGATCAAGCATTAGCTCAGCTATAAATACTTTGGATAAAGCTGTTCATGCATTGTATTCAACTCCATCAAAATTATTCGCAGGTGGTGCTTTTACCTCTTCTCCCTCTTCAGGTGCCTCACTCCCTCACTTCATGTCTCAAAATGGAAACACACCTTTCTTTGCAGAGGGCAGCAATTTCAATGGAGACATATTAGCAATCACAAATTTCAATGGTAAAATAGTTGTTGGCGGAAGTTTTTCGGCCTCCGGCTCGACACCGCTGAACAATTTATCTATCAGTTCACAGACCATAGATGTAGCTGAAGTGTCTTCAGTCGTATCGGAGAAAATCTTTTTTCCCAATCCGCTGACAAATAAATCAATCTTACGAATCGAAACCACTCAGCCCGTTATGAATCCGGTCATGAAAATCATGGACGCAAACTCACGATTGGTACGAACAATTCCATCGGAAAGAAATAGCGATATCAATTTAATTGAATTTCACATTTCTCGTGATGACTTGTCCGCAGGAAATTATTTCTATATGGTAGAAGATAACAATGGAAAAGCAATCCTAAGTGATATTTTTCTTGTAGATTGATATCACAAAGGGAATAAAAACATAAGTACATTGATTCAAAAGGAGCACAAAATTCGTTTGTGCTCCTTTGCTTTTTTTCTAATAGCGGCATCAGAATACATGCAGAAGGTATTATTCCAGAGCAGCTCTAAATACTTCAGCATTTTTTTGTAAATTCGTAGTATTCAAGCCATGTACGCGATAATAGACGTAGAAACCACCGGAGGCAATGCGATCCACGATAAGATCACTGAGATTGCTATATACTTACATGACGGTAAAAGCATCGTCAAAGAGTACACAACGCTTGTCAATCCTGAATGTGGGATACCGCCATTTATATCCCGACTCACAGGCATAGACAACGAAATGGTTCAGGATGCACCAAAGTTTTATGAAATAGCAAAAGACATTATTGAGATTACCGAAGGTGCTGTTATTGTAGCACACAATGCTCCTTTTGATTATGGATTTATTAGCCAGGAATATAAATCTCTTGGCTACACTTTTTCCAGAGATTACTTATGCACCGTCCGGCTTAGCAGAAAATTAATTCCCGGTTATCGTTCCTATAGTCTTGGTAACTTATGCAGCACACTGGGAATTCCACTTTTCAACCGTCACCGGGCTGCAGGTGATGCTCTGGCTACCGTCAAATTATTCGAATTGCTTCTGTCAAAGGATCCGGAACGTGATGTCTTTTCGTCCTTCACAAAAAATGATTATTTAAACCTGCGCTTTCCTCCTGAATTCAATAGGAGCATTCTCGATAAGTTACCTGAAGTCCCTGGCGTCTACTATTTCCATAATGCTGATAACTCAATCGTTTACATAGGTAAAAGTAACAATATCAGGAAAAGAGTTCTCATGCATTTTAGCAACAAACAAACGCGCAAAGCCATCGAAATGAGAAATAACATTCGAGATATTTCTTTCGAACTTACCGGAAATGAGTTAGTCGCCTTGCTACTGGAATCTGAAGAAATCAAAACGAACCAGCCTGTCTTTAATCGGGCTCATAAAAACTCTTACTATAATTATGGAATTTTTCAAAGTGTAAATGAAAATGGCTATATAACTCTAAATGCTTCCAAAGTAAAAAATTCTGAAAAGCCTGTTTTTATTACTCGTACTCATGAGGAGGCCACTTCAATTCTTGAACGAATTGTTGAAAAACATAAGCTTTGTCAAAAACTGTCTGGTCTCTATGACATCTCCCATGCTTGTTTTCAATTTAGTATCAACAGGTGTAATGGTGCATGTATAGGAAAAGAGCAATCATCAGAATATAATCTCCGTGTAGATGCCGCACTAAAAAGTCTTGAATATAAAAACCCAAATTTTATGATCATTGGATCAGGACGAACTACTACGGAAAAAACTGTCGTTCAGATCGAACAAGGAAAGTACATGGGATTTGGTTATTTCGAACCGGAGTATACGGGACAATCAATTGATGTTTTACGTGACGTGATCGTCCCTCGCCAGGATAATCGTGATGTTCACCGAATTATCCGGTATCACCTCAATCAGAAAAACACTGATGTCCTCTTAACGTATTAATTTTTTTCGATGAGTTTGAAATTGAAAATGACTTTACTTCTGTTTCCTGTTTTCCTGGCATATAGCACTCCATTGCCACAAGACTTTTTTGATTTTCAATTAAGATCTATTACGAATGAAAGTTTTTCCTTTGCTCACTTAAAAAAAAACAAGGCAAGTGTGATAGTTTTTCTCCTACCCGATTGTCCGGCTTGCGAAAGTTATTCGCGCACCCTGAATGAGCTGAGAGAAAAATATAAAAACGCGGGATTTGAATTTTACGGAATTTTTCCGGGAAAACTCAATACCCCGGAAGAAATGATTAGCTATCAGAAAAGATATAAAATTACATTTCCATTATTACAGGATCCTGATAATTTACTTGTCAAATCCATGCATGCAGGAATTGTCCCTTCCGTCTTTTTAATCGACAACAAAGAAAATATCCTATACAAAGGAAGAATTGATGACTGGATGTATGCTTTAGGAAAAAGAAAAGCTGTACTTCTTCTCGATAATATACACTATGGTCCAACTCCGGTTGACACAACAGATCAAACACAATTCAATATATTTTACCGCATTTCATGCAGTGTTATTCAAATTCAATCCCTTCGGGATTACTTCTAAAAGAGCATGAATATAATCCGTTTGTCAATCATATCCATTAACAGCAAGTGAAATCGGCCATTATTTGCAGAACACTAGCCAAGAGAAAACAGGCTAAGAGGAAGGAAAATAATCAAGCCCGAAGGGCTTTAATGTGAATAACCAACGGTGAAACCGGTGGCTACAGAAATTGTAATTTAGCCCAACCCTGAAAGGGTTGAATGAACACCAAAGTAATAAGCAATAAGTGAAAAATCAGGAGGAATATTATAAAATAATATTATTGTTCGCCTAAAATTTAAGGAAGAGGCAGGATAAATTACACCCCTATTGTCATCTTTGTTGAGCAAACAATAAATAATGATATGGATAAAAATACAAATTATTCCGAACAGCCGATATTAAGTCAAATTCCTATCGGACAATAATGATAAATCATAATGACGGGGAACTTGCACGGTGTTTATAAAATTATTCAACCAAAATCTCAGTTGGAATGGGAAAAATATTATCAGTTAAGGTATGATGTGCTGAGAAAACCCTGGAATCAGAAATGGAGCAGCACACGAGATGAATGGGAGGATATTTCCATACATTTTTTAGTTCTTGATGAAACTGAACGAGCTGTTGGAACCGGAAGGCTTCAACTAAATTCTGATCGTGAAGGACAAATTCGCTCTATGGCAGTTCATGAAAAATTCCAAAGGAAAGGAATAGGAAACTTGCTGATACATAAACTGGAAGAAGAGGCCTTGCTCAGAGGATTAAAGTCAATTATTCTTGATGCCCGTGAGCCCGCTCTCACTTTTTATTTAAAAAATAATTATGTTGTGATTGAAGACTCTTACCTCCTGTTTGGTGTCATTAGACATTTCAGGATGAAAAAAGAACTTTGAAACATCAATTCAAAACAAATCACTAGCGAAATTCCGCACTCACAACAGGCTTCAATTTGTAGGTGTTATTTCCTGTCAGGATAATACTTTGCTCAGCATCAAAATCCATTACTAATAAATACGGAGTATTTGGCTGAAGAATTCTTTGAATATTAAGCTTAAGTCCTGTTTCATCCTGACTCGAAATACTCAAAGGATAACTGATCCCGGATACAACCACCCTGTTATTTATTCCCAGAATCAGTCGAATCTGGTTTACACGACCGGCAGGAATCTGCTGAGAAAGCACCAAAACAGTATCAACATTATTTTGCAACTGAAGCAGATTATATATACCTTGGTTAGTGGCAAGTGTTTCCCATCCGTTAACGTCTGTATGCACTTCAACACTTAGAATCTCTATCAACACACTGTCATATAACGCGGGTGCATCTGTGAGGCGAACACTTAATGTCGCGAACTTATCATCTTTTTTTTCGCATGAAAAAAATATCTGTACTGTTGCCGCAATGATAATGAGATATTTCATTGAAATGGATTTAATCACAATAAAGCATTAAAATCTGGAGCCAAGGTGAATAAGCCTCTTAATGCCTATCTAGACTTTTTCAAGGTAAAAGAAAAGGTTGTCCCGACACCACTGGTGCTTCGAACATTTATACTTTGCTTATGCGCTTCAAGGATATGCTTCACAATTGAAAGACCTAAACCTGTTCCACCCTGATCGCGGGAACGGCTCTTATCCACTCTGTAAAAACGCTCAAACAATCTTGGAAGATGAACAGGGTCTATTCCAATTCCTGTATCCGTAATCTCGGTCAGGATACTTTCATCCATATCATAAAATCCTACGAGTGTACTTCCACCCTCTCTCCCGTATTTAATTGAATTCACGATCAGATTTACAAATACCTGACGTATACGTTCTTTATCAGCCAACACAAAAGCAGGACGGAGACTTTTCTCTTTGAAGCCGAGCGTAATTTTTCTTTCGCGTGCATGCAATTCCTGGGATTCAAAGACATCTGTCACCAACTCATATAGGTCAAATATACGATTATCAAGGGTGAGTTCGCCTGTCTCTAATTTAGATATCTCTTCAAGATCATCAACAATGAGACAAAGTCTTTCAGCGGACTTAGCAGCTCTTTGCAGGTAATGTATGTTTACTTCCGCGTCGTCCAATCCTCCGTCAAGAAGAGTATGAATATATCCCTGAATATTAAAGATTGGTGTTTTTAACTCATGTGATACATTTCCCAGAAATTCCTGACGGAATAGTTCCAGCTTTTTTAACTCAGCAATTTCTTCAGAACGATTCTTATCCCATTCTTCCACCTCTTTACTCACATTGCCAATGATATCTCTCTTTAAGTCCAGTTGTCCCAGTGTTTTCGCTTTTGAATCTTTGAATTGACTAATAGTCTTATATATCAATTTAATTTTACGATAGATAAAGACCTCGAGTAATAAAATGAAAATAAAATACGCCGAAAGAAAAGACAATGCAGCCAAAACAAGTAAAGACAAAGTACTTGCCACAACCCAACCTCCCTGGCGGAGTATCAATTCAGCAATTAAAACAATACCCGCTATAGATGACGCGGAAATGACAGCAATCATCCGCGGAGTAGGATTCTTCATGGTACCATTCATTCGTTCGAATGTAAAAAATTATACTCAAAAAAAGGAAGAATCACTGAGAGAAATTCTGAGAGATTACAGATCAAATTTATAACCAATTCCTTTCACTGTTTTAATTATATCATCACCAAACTTTTCCCGAAGCTTTCGAATGTGAACATCTATTGTTCTGTCTCCGACAACCACATCACTTCCCCATACCCTGTCAAGAATTTCATCTCTTGTAAAAACCTTCCCCGGCTTAGCGGCAATAAGAGCAAGAAGTTCAAACTCCTTTCGGGGTAGTTCAATTTTCACATCACCTTGCGTAACAAGATACTGTTCACGGTCAATTCGCAAATCACCGGCAATCAACACTTTTTCATTATTTGTTTCTAAACCATTCTTTCCTTGATACCTCCTGAAAAGCGCGCTGATTCTGCTCAGTAAAACCCTTGGCTTTACAGGCTTTGTTATATAGTCGTCTGCTCCCACTCCAAATCCGGCTATTTGTGAATAATCCTCATTTCTGGCTGTGAGAAAAACTATCATTGTTTCTTTAAAATCCGGAATTTCACGCAAAAGACGACAAGTTTCAATCCCATCCATTTCCGGCATCATGATATCCAGAATAATAAGATCGGGTTTTTCAGCCCTTGCCAATGCAATTCCCTGCTTACCATTTCCGGCAACAAATACGGAATATCCCTCTTTTTGAAGGTTGTACTTTAAGAATTCTAAAATATCCGGCTCATCATCAACCAGAAGAATCTTCAATTTATTATCGGCCATTGTAAAGTTTTCGTGAAATTAGTCTTGGCTCGTAAACCTAATGTTACGCTAAAGTAATCAAATGGTTAATCAAAGGTTTCATTGGTTAAAGAATTTATCATTTTTTTGCGTTCTGTCGGCCTAAGTGCCGATATAAATCAGATGCCTGCTGATTATCAGGGTAACTTTTCATAAAATTCCTGAGTAATAGCTTCGCCTCGCTTAGTTTATTCTGATAGACCAGAATACCGACCTTGTTCAACTGCGCCTGCTCATTCAAAGGGTCAAGTGCTAAGGCCGCATTATACATTTGCTCAGCTCCCTTCACATCATTATACTCGCTCAGAAGCAGGTATCCGTAATTGGTATAGGCGGGTACATAATCAGGGTTTTCACTAATGATAAATTTATAATTTTCAACTGCTGACTTAATTTGCTTTGCATCGTGTTGTGCTGAGGTAAGTTTGCTTCGGAAGTCCGGTTGATATGGCGCAAGATCAACAGAATTCCTGAAATACAACAATGCACGTTTCAGATCACCTGAGTCCAGATAGGATTGGCCAATTCTATAGGCTGTCCATGCATCACTGTTATCAGATGAACTTTTCCCGGTAAATCCGGTTTCACCCCAAACCTCGTTTGTATATTTTATCACCTGCGCATATTCTCCTTTCAAATATGCCCAATGGATCAATACTTTGTAATGCTTACGTCTGTCACTGATGGTTAGGTCACTTATAAATCGCTTTGCGGAGTCGAGGAAAGCCGGATTTGAACTGAACTTCTCAAAGTAAGAAATAAAAGCTTTAGCTCTGGTAATGGAATCAACTGCTGGATTATTTATACAAAGCAGTCCAATAAACTCACGGATTTTATTTATCTCTTTGACAGGAATGGGCTTCCTGATATAGTGATCCGTTGTAACTACATGAGGGATGTCAATTGTTCCATTCTTAGGCATATGACAGCTTACACAATTATTCTTCTGCAACAATCTTTTACTCTCAGTTTCGGTACAGAATCCTGCTTTACTCTTTACGTCTTTCTTATCATTCGTAAAAATGACTTGAGGAGAATGACATGAATTGCATGCATTATTAAAAATCTCCTTTCCTGTTTGCTTTACACTCACATGAGGGTTGTGACATGTAATGCAAGTCAATGCATTTTGATAAGGTCTCAAGGTGTTCTTCTGATCAGCCCGCAATGAACTCTCCATAGAGCCGATGAAACACGCGCTCATTTTTAATCTCTCGGCATGGGATGCCATAATGTGTGCATCCGGATCACCTTTGTAAACAGGCATGAATACATTCATTACTCCGGATAATGACATACCGGGTCTAAAATCTGTAAATGATTTACCTTCATTCAATACCGCGTTTCCCTGAATATGACAACGTTGACAAACATCCATCTGCAAATCAATCGGAAGCTTGGATGGATTTACAATACTGTAATCAATATACCTGCTTGTGTCAACACGTATTCCTGAAGACATTTCAGCGACATGCCGGCTACCGGGTCCATGACAACGTTCGCAATCAATTCCGTTGGGGACGGTGATATATTTATTCTCTGATCCTGCAACAAGTTCAGGCATGGCGTTGTGACAAGACATACATTCAAGCTCGATCTTTCTATTGAAACGACTATTGAAACCGGCTTCAAATCCGGGTGGCAAATCCCACTTCTCTTTCTGTGTGTAATAGGTCAGAGGAACCTGATAGAGGTAATTGTTAACACTGCGAATGTGAGAATTGGTATGCTGACCTGACCCAACGATATAACTTACCAGCTCCTGCCGTTTAAAACTGGTATCCTTTCCGGAAAGCATAAACTCAAGCACATGCAAAGAGTCTCCAATCCAAAAAGGATGATAGCGATAACCTTTCACCGTATCCAACACTAAGCTATGCGAATCAAAAATTGAAGCTGACTTTTCAGGGCGGGCAAGTCCATAGGATTGTCCCATGCCTGTTTGAATGTAGCTGTTATAAATTTCAGTATGACATTGCCGGCAAGTGGCCATACCAACATAAGCAGTGGAATCATTCAGACTGGCATAAGTAGTTGAACCGGCCCTGTCCTTTTCTTGAAATTGACAGCCAAAAAAAATCACAATCACTATCACAAAAACAAAACGAATGTCCCTTTGAAATTGTTGCCTGAAAAAAGTGAAGCTCATGCCAAAAGCATTTCAGTCAATTATGACTTACGAATCAGCTGCATGTTGTACTCATCATAATATTTACCCTGAAAGAATACCCAGTCTTGCTTTAACCCGGTAATTTCAAACCCGAGACGTTTAAACAAAGCGACGCTGCTTTCATTGTCGATGCGCACATTAGCATACAACTGATGCAAATCCAATACCTCAAATCCATAATCAATAATCAGATGGAGTGCTTCTGTTGCATAGCCTTTACCCCTATCTGCCTGGTTGGCAATCAGGATACCGACTCCGGCTCTTTTGTTTTTAGGGTCAAAATCAAAAAGATCAACACATCCGATACATTGCACCTCATCATCAGAATCCTCCTCTTCCTGGTACTTCAAATCGATCATCAATCGAACCTGTTTGTTCGTATAAATATCCTGATGCGCTTGATTAACGAACTCTTCCAGTACAAATCTGGAAAATGGCACCAGTGTTCCACTGACACTCCAAACTGAAGAGTCATTCTCCCATCTGTATAATAATTTAAGATCAGATGGTTCCAGTGCCCTTAATTGAATTAGTTCTCCGACTAGCTGCATAATTTTATAATATAAATTAGATCACGAATATACGAAAACTGTCGTAATTGAGTCGGATAGTCTTCTCCTGATAAGAAAAACAACTTGTCCTACATAGAATCGGGAAAAAGTGGCTGGCTTGTAGCTGTGAACTAAGCTGAAAACTGTGTGTAAAGCAAATCGATTGATTATTCCGATGAATTGGAGCGAGGTGTTTAGCTATGAATCGGGAAACTGTGTAAGAGAGAGCGTTAAAAAATTCATCAACGTTTTTATTGTTGAATTTACTTTGATGAAGTAAATTTTTTCACCTGATTATTAACTGGTGTCAGACTTTGAAGATAGGCAAATATTGCCTCTAAGTCAGCTTTATACATACCAGAATACATGGTCCAAGGCATTGTAGTTTGAAATTCAGCGGAAGTTGCCTTTGGATTTATATATGAACTGTCTGCATACATTTTGAAGCGATTAATAAATTGCTCGCTTGTCCAGTTGCCAAGCCCTGTTGACTTATTGGGCGTTAGGTTGGATGACCGCACAACTGAGCCGTCCTGAAGTTTAAATTCAAAGCCTCCAGCATACAGTTCGCCAACAAATTTTCCTTTTTCTTGCTTAGTATGACAGTCCATGCAGCCAGCCGCTGCAATCATGTATTTACCGTAATTAATTTTGTCAGATTGTTCAGGAATAGAAATGAAGTTGGGTTCCTTTGGAATGGTGTTGATGATGAAATTCATTGGAAAGTCTGAACTTGAAATTTCGGGTTTGTTTTCAATTGGGTTCAGAGTTCTGATGTAAGCGATAACAGCTTCTATGTCTTTTCTATCAAGTAGCCCATAGTTATGATGGGGCATGATAGAAAACAGTGCTCTGCCGTTCTTTGAAACGCCTGATGTAATTGCCCTGAAAATTTCTCCATCCGTCCAGCTTTGAAGACCGATTGGCGTAATATTCGATGCTACATATTTGCCGGGAAAACCAAGCATTTGGTCAAATATCTCGCCACCTTTTCCTTCTGTTCCCAGAACCATTGGACCTGAGAATAAATTCCAGTCGCGGGTAGAGTGACAGTCCATACAAAGCATCACATGATTAGCGAGGTATTTTCCTCGATCAATTTTTTCCGTTGTAATTTCAACTTGTAGTTCCGGAGCGGGACTAACATTTGGCAGCATTGTTTTAACATAAGCAAGAAGTAAAGCTATAAGTAGGAATACGACTCCAAAAATATAAATGCTGATTCTTATGATTTTTTTCATAATATACTATTATTATTTGTCAATTGAATAATTTATTTCTTAAAATACCGACACCAATTGCAATAGCCCATACAGGAGCAAAAACAAGATACAGGTTCACTGCAATATCAGCTATGACTTTTAGTTCAAGAATATTACCAAACCCATCTAATAGTGAAATCAATCCGACAGCAAGTGTAAACCAGCCCAAAATAGAGTTCTGCCGTTTTATAAAAATTCCGATACCAACCATCCACACCCCACCCACAATTGTATCAAATAGATTCCATATCCCGTTTCCAACCATTAAAGAAAAGGATTCGAATAATAGTTTGATTGTCTCTTGCTTTTCTGGTGATGAGAGGGGAAAATTTGTCAGTAATGAAGGCCATGTAACAGCAAGTATTGAAGCCCCGATAGCCCCTGCCAATATATAAGATGTTCCACAAAAGGTAATTAAATTTCGCCATTCTGTTTTATCCCTAAGCCATTCATGAATGAAAAACAACGCAGGTAGTAGTAATAAATAATACCCAAAGATATCTGCAATCATACTCCATCTGAGCATTCCGATATGGACATCCGGCAGCGAAAAAATAAGAACAGGATTTGAAAAAAAATCAAAATTATAATTAACCGAGCCAGCGACTAAAAAGTAGCTTATAAAACCTATTATGCCGGACAAAATGGTAATCCAGCCAACGGAATTTCTGAAGGTATTGTTCATTTCCATTTGATTTGCTTTAACTGTTATAAAGATTTTAAAATATGGGCAAAATAAGCCAAACTCTATCAGATAAAATTGTATAATTCGGACATTTTCAATTCATGCAAAAATATGTCCGGGCAAATCAGTATTCGCTTCCCGATAATATTTGGGGTCCGGTCTGTATAGGACTTAAATTCACGAATAAAATGCGATTGGTCGTAATCATCCCATTTTATTGGTTGTAAATAATTACGAAACTAAACAAGCCAAACTTTTCGCTCCTTCCGCCATGCTCACTTTACCCCGAGTACTGTGCAATCAGAAAATAGGACACCCATTGCACTTTTGTTTCTTGTCATACCCGCAAACGTAACCGGATATTTTTAGTACTGTTTATGCCATTACGAGGATAATCCGGACATCTTGACCACTAAATTCCCGTTCGTTTGGGAAAATAAAATTCTCTGATTTAGCCTCAATTACTCAGTATAATCCCGGAATATAATGGTCAATCTTAAACGGAAAAAGGTGGTCAGGCTATCCGGATTATCCAGCAACATCGGCTTCATTGTTCGTGCTTCGCACGCAACGAAGCCATTGTTATTAGTGGCAGTATTATTTTTCAATCGAAATCTTCCTAATTATAGAACCATTCTCATTTGTAAGTGCGACAAAATATAATCCACTCTTATATTCTCTTGAATAAATCCAACCATTAGATCTACCAGAAAACCCTGGTTGCCAATTAAGACTTTGCACAGAGTCAATTTTTGTGTAAAAATTGGTTGCATAACCTACTTCCATATTATAAATACTCAGAAATGTGCTGTCTATTACATTACCCCAGGTGACTCCACCGTCAAATGAGATTTGGATATTATAGTCCCGGTTCCCATTTTACCCACTTAATCAATCGTGCATTGAGTTGATTCCGGATTTTACGCAGGTGACCTACCGAGAACTTACCATAGCTGTTATGTCCAGTGCCTCTTTTCGGTCTATGCAAACATTGTAATTTGTCCATTGTTTACTGGTGTCATTTCGTTGATAAAGTTGTCCCACAAGTTCAATGTCAAATTGAGTTTATACTTTTCGTTTAGCGTTTCAAGTTCGAATTGAAGTTGTGTCTTGCTAATTTGTTTTGCTAATTCTAAAAGGTCAATTCTCATTAGAACGTCCTTTGTAAAAGTCCTTTTAGCGTCTGGAAAAGTTATTGATTGTAAAAACTGAACTGTCGTATCAGAGTTCAAAAGGATTAAAGAATAAACGGCAAATTCTATTTTATCAAAACCTATTAAATAACAAGTGTCATCAAGCATTACAGGCTTATTGTCCTGTGGCAGAATAAGTGTAAAATGATATGTCTTGTAAAGTCCTGATATGGCAACTTTGAAAGGTTTGAAGGAATAGTCGCCAATACCAAATATTGAAAACAAAGGTTTGTTGTTGTAGATACTTGATTTTCTTGCATCAAAATTTGCTTGATGCTGTGTCAAATATTGATACGTTTTAGGATATTCAGTTTTGATATATTTTGTTTCTTGTCCAACTTTCTTTTGTGTAACAATCGTAAACTTTCGTGTCTGATTAATTGCTGTGTTTTTAAGGTCAGAACTTTTGAGAATGCCGTAAACTAAACCGTCTTCAAGTTCTACTTCTTCGCCTAGTCCATTTATGTAATGTCCGTTCACCTTGTCTAATTCCATTACTGTTGAACAGTCGTGTTTTAAACCTTGTCGCCATACAAATGGACATTCTCCGTCAATCTCCTTCGTGTGAATGTAGGTGTCAATGTTTGAAACAAATTTATCATTCAACCAACCGAATTTGAGTTGAGTGGTTTGATTGTTGTAAAAATCAAATTCCGTGCAATCAAATGTCGGGAGTGAGTTTAACTTACAATAGAACAAGGCTGCTTCAACGGAAACATTAAACTCTTTTTTGCTGTCAATGCAATGTTTTTCAATGGTTGATATCTTGTATCGGTTTTTATTTTGGTCGAAGACGATGTTTTTGATAACAGAATTTTTTATCAATAACAATAAATTCCCTTTCATATTTTGAAAGGTCTCAATCATAGTAACCGTGATAGATTCAGCAATGTCAAAATTGCCCTTCCCTGTCATTGCATCTAAACCACTATGATTTTTGAAATTCGTTTTTTTAGGAAGATTTGTTGAATTTAAACTACCCAATTTTGAGTTGGTTACCCAAGGCGGGTTTCCAATTACTAAAATATCATTTGTAGAATATTTCTTTGCTATTGCTTTGAAATCGAAGTCAAAAACGTTGCAATGAACTATTGAAATTTCGGGCTTGTTTGAGTTCGGGTTAGAAAGAAAGAAATCTACAATGTTGAATTTAGTTTCCCAAACGTAAGGATTGTATATTTCAACACCGAAAACATTTTTTATGTTTTTGAAATTGCGAAGAGAAGCAATAATAAAATTCCCCTTTCCGCAAGTCGGCTCAATTACAACTTCGGGTGAAATGTTATTTGAAGCTAATTGTAAAGTTACTTTGTTAGCTAAATCAGAATTAGTTTGAAAGTCGCCATATTCTGCTCTGTCGGGTTCTTCAACCATATTGTTGGTAATTGAAAGAACTTCTTTGAGAGTTTCCAATTCTTCATCATTATCAAAAAAATGTATGATGCCGAAAGTATCATACATTTTTTGATTTGCCTTTTCAAAAGATGCAACCTTTTTCAGATTGTCATTTAAGAAATCCGAAACCTGATGAGTAATATTTGCTTCAAATATTTTCATCATTGAGGTTTGTTGTAGCTTACAATTTTGGTAATTCCTTTTACTTCATCGGTAAGCGTTACAATTCGTTGATACTGTAATCTCCATTGCAAAGCATTTGAAATTGTCAAATAGCCCTGTTCGGGTGGAGTTTTTAGGATTTGCTCCGCTAATTTTGATAATGTTATTTCGTCTGCTGGAATATTTTTATCATGTAGATAAGCAATGATGTCGGCTTCATTGGCTTTGTCTTTAACCATTTCCCTTAAACGGAAAGTTGTTGTGTAGTCAGCAGTTCTCTCTTTTGCCACAAATGAACAGCTTACAAAATTCAATGTTGATGATTTGCTCTTAGGGTCGTCAGATTTGTCATAAACGCAAACAAGCAAATTGTAACCAAGTCCGAAAACTTTTTGTTTAGCGTCTTTGAATGGGCAAGAAGATTGAGGTTGTTTTATTGAAGTTACTTTGATGTCGGTTAGAATGTCGTCAGATGGAAGGTCAACACCACTTGCAGAAGAACCAATTTTAACTTTGTATTTGTCGTTTAGATGCTTTTGGAATTTCTGTTCAATGAGTGTTCCAACGGCTTTACCGTCCGTTACTCCAAAAAGTTCTTTATGTTGAAATTTGGATTGTTCAACACAAAAAAATTGAGCTCCTTTGATTAGAGTTTTTATAGTTAATTTCTGCTTGATTTTTGTTTTGAAAAACAAGTTGCTAAGGTAATATTTTAGTGCTGAAATCTGCTCTGTCTGGTCGGCAAGTTTTGCACAATTGGTTGTGATTTTATTTCATAATAATCAATCATCTCCGCCAGCTGGCGGATGCCTGTTTCCTCTTTGAGATTTTACAGGTCGATAGCGACTTCTCCAGTTCCTTACAAAAGCCTGTGATACAGTCTTGCTTGCTTTACCCCGAGTACTATGCAATCAGAAAAAATGAAACAAACTCGGTATAATTTCTTCAACTCCGTATCACTTAACTACAAGAGTCTTTGCTCTTG
>CAYHFJ010000072.1:0-15828 GCA_964355885.1 uncultured Flavobacteriales bacterium | reverse complement strand
GCCCCTATATTTGAATTTCTGGGATTGACGGTAGACTGTATCGACAAACATGAGCCGAATTCAACGGCCAGAAAAAATGCTTACAACTGTGACATATCTTATGGAACAAATAATGAATTCGGTTTTGACTACCTGCGTGATAATATGTCACGCAACCCGGAAGATATGGTTCAACGAGGCCACCACTATGCAATTGTAGATGAGGTTGATTCCGTGTTGGTCGATGATGCACGTACTCCGCTAATTATTTCAGGACCAACTCCACGTGGCGAACACCACGAATTTGAAATATATAAACCAAAAATAGAATTACTGGTAAAGACACAACGAGATTACGTTAACACACTTGTATCTGATGCAAGAAAATTACTTGCAGATAAAAAAGATGATGCCGCAGGATTGTGTTTGTTCAGAGCATACCGCGGACTGCCAAAAACAAAAGCACTTATTAAATTGCTTGGCGAGCCGGGAGTAAAAGCGATTATGCAGAAGTCAGAGAACTACCATTTGCAGGATCAGCAAAAGGAAATGCACAAAGCTGACGCCCCACTCTACTTTGTAATCGATGAAAAAAACAACAACATCGAACTTACAGAAAAAGGTCTCGAGTTGATGTCTACCTCAACGGAAGATAAAAACTTTTTCATATTACCTGATGTAGGAAGTATCATTGCTGAAATCGAAAAAAGTGCAGCCGGCGAAGAAGAGAAACTCATTCAAAAGGATGACCTGATGCGTGATTATGCCATTAAATCTGAGCGCATACATACCGTGAATCAGTTGATGAAAGCGTATACACTCTTTGAACGAGATGTGGAATACATCCTTGCCGACGGGAAAGTAAAAATAGTTGATGAACAGACCGGTCGTGTTCTTGACGGCCGTCGTTATTCAGATGGATTACATCAGGCAATAGAAGCAAAAGAAAATGTAAAGATCGAAGCCGCGACACAGACCTACGCTACCATCACCCTGCAAAACTATTTCAGGATGTTCCACAAATTGAGTGGAATGACAGGAACTGCTGAAACAGAGGCACAGGAATTATGGACCATTTATAAACTGGATGTTGTCGTTATTCCTACAAACAGACCTATAGTCCGTAAAGATTTTGAAGACAAGGTTTATAAAACCAAGCGAGAAAAATACAATGCCGTCATAGAAGAAATTGAAACCCTGGTGAAAGCGGGAAGACCTGTACTGGTGGGTACTACTTCTGTTGAAACTTCGGAGTTGCTCAGCCGGATGTTAAAGCTCAGAAACATTAAACACAATGTACTTAACGCGAAACTCCATCAACGTGAAGCACAAATTGTAGCTGAAGCCGGCACCGCCGGAACAGTTACCATCGCCACGAACATGGCAGGTCGTGGAACTGATATTAAACTGGGAGAAGGAGTTCTTCAGTCCGGTGGACTTGCTATCGTTGGAACGGAAAAACACGATTCAAGACGAGTTGACCGACAATTGCGCGGACGTGCAGGACGGCAGGGAGATCCGGGCTCTTCTCAATTTTATGTATCTCTGGAAGATGATCTGATGCGCTTGTTTGGATCTGACCGAATCGTAAAACTCATGGATCGCATGGGTATTGAAGAAGGAGAGGTGATCCAGCACAGCATGATCACTTCATCAATTGAACGCGCTCAACGAAAAGTTGAAGAGAATAACTTCGGCACACGAAAAAAATTAATTGAATACGACGATGTGATGAACTCACAGCGTGAAGTAATTTATAAAAAACGTCGGCATGCCATTTTTGGTGAACGCCTGAATATCGACATCAGCAATATGATGTATGAAACAGGTGAATCCATTACCAGACAATATCAGGAAGCCGGTGATTACGAGAATTTCCGCATTGAACTCTTAAGAGTCCTCGCTATTGAAAGTCCTGTTACGGAAAAAGAATTTTTAAATGAGAAAACGGAATTCATTTGCGAGAAAGTATTTCAAGAAACACGGCGATATTACAAGCATAAATCCCAGCTCCTTGTCGAAAGAACATTTCCTTTCTTTAAAGATGTTTATGAAAAGCAAAGTGGCAACATTACCAATATAGTGGTACCGTTTACGGATGGGATTAAAAACATTCAGGTTATCGCTAATTTAAAGAAAGCCCATGAAAGTGGTGGCAAAGAAATGGTTTCGGCGTTTGAAAGACTTATTACCGCCGCCTTTATTGACGATGCCTGGAAGGAGCACTTACGCGAAATGGATGACCTTAAGCAAAGCGTTCAGGGAGCGGTGTATGAACAGAAAGACCCATTATTGATTTATAAATTCGAGTCATTCGAATTATTTAAACAAATGATGGAGCGAGTGAATAAAGAAATCATTTCATTTCTTTTCAAAGGTGTAATCCAACAACAAGATCCTAGTCAAATCAAAGAAGCACATATTCCTTCAAAACAGGATCTTAGGAATGTGAGTGCAAGTAAAGCCGATGCTAATTCAGGAGTTTCAAGCAGCGGATTGCCTCAAGGGCCACCCCCTCCTGCCCGTATTCAACCAATTCGGGTAGAACAAAAGACAGGACGAAATGATCCGTGTCCATGTGGCAGCGGTAAAAAATACAAGAACTGTCATGGTACCGGGGCTTAAGCTCTGTGCATTTATCAGTAAAACTAATTGGTAAATCAATTGCTTAATTTTCCAATCACCGAACCTCTTGCATAAGTTTTTTCACAAAAGGCGAAATGATCAGTAAAGCAAGACCGGCAATAAGGGCATACAATGCCAGATCTTTGTAACCTTCAGTATAGGAGATAAGTTTATCCATCAGGGAAGCATTTTCTATAGGGCTCGTCATACCCGCACCAAGAATTCCGGCTACGTATTGCCCATAGGCACTGGCTAAAAACCACATTCCCATCATAACTCCCTGCAATTTAGCCGGAGATAATTTCGTCATAATAGATAATCCGATTGGTGACAGGCATAATTCTCCAAATGTTATTACCAAATAGGCAAGAGTGAATATATCCAACGAAGTCATTCCTTCCGCATTGGCAAAAAACCGGGTAGAATAAAAGACATAAAAAGCAAGGGACAAAAACAAAAAACCCAGTCCGAATTTGACGACCGTGTTAGGTTCAATTTTTCGTTTACTGAGCCAGATCCATAACAATCCGATCAGTGGTGCAAAAACAATTACGAATAATGAGTTAGATGAATTATTCACCCCATTAGGATCAAGATTCATTCCCAATAAATTATGCTCAAGATTATTTGCGGCAAATAAACTCAGTGAGCCTCCACTCTGCTCAAAGAATGCCCAGAATAAAATTGAAAAAAATATAAAGACCATAGCAGCCAATAATTTCTTAACCTGAATGGCATTACATTTCGTCATCTCATAAATCAGATACAATAATGTACATGGCCCGATTGTATACATAAAATAATCCGTGTATTCAGTCTTGGCAACCATGATCATTATTAATGGAATAATAATCAACGAACCGAGGTATACACTATACTCATACCATTTTCTGGTATTTATTTTTTTGGTTTCTAACAAAGGAGACAAACCAATTGGTCCAAAATATTTTTTGGTAAGTAAAAATGTAATCAAACTTATAGTCATTACAATTGCAGCAAAACCAAAAGCGAGATTCCAGGAATAATTTTTCGCAACAGTAATACAAAGATAGCCTCCCAATAAAGCCCCGACATTTATTCCGGAATAGAACAATGAGAATCCTGCATCGCGTCTTGAATCTCCTTCTTTATACAATGCCCCTACCATAGTAGAAATATTTGGTTTAAAAAAGCCCGTACCAATAATGGTAAAACTGATGCCAGCAAAGAAAAAAGTTCCAGGATCAAATGCAAGAATACAGGAACCTGTAATCATCAGCAATCCTCCCCAAACCAAGGATTTCCGAAAACCCAGTATTTTGTCTGCAAACAAGCCCCCTATAAAAGTGAAAGCATAAACGAATGCCTGGGTCGCGCCATATTGCAAATTGGCCACATCTTCTTTCATCATCAGTTGACTGACCATGAAAACAGTAAGCATGCCGCGCATCCCATAGAAGCAAAATCGCTCCCACATTTCAATCAAAAACAAATACCATAATTGTTTTGGATACTTACCTTGAAAGGACTGAATCTGATCCAGTGTTAATTGATCATTCATACAGAGTTTTTGTTTTTATTAGATTGTTATTGTTCTTTCGTTGATAAATTTCTGATATCAAGAGTTCGTAATTTACAGGGTTTAGGAATTGACAGTCCTGAGTTTTTAGCAGCCTACATTCGAGATTGCCAAATATAATGATTAATCATAATCATGCAATTTTGATTCGATGGAGAATGTGGCTGAGATTCAAGGTATTCCGTGAATGAATAACAAAGTAAACTAATGTAAAAGACAAAGTTTGGCAGGACGTGAACTAGTGTATTTATCTTAATACCTAAACCCTCAAAGACAGGTTTCAGCCCGTTTTTGAGAGTATTTCATTTTAATCATGAATAAGTAAGATTTATTGACACTACTTTACAATCAAAATACTTAAATGACCTAATTCAAGCTATACTAATAACTCATAAAAAAAAATCACAGGAAATACGACTTTGATATTTATCACTTTGAATGCGTAATTTTTAAAGAATCTTTTATTGTGAGGGTTCAGAAATCTCTTCACCTTTATGCAAGTATTTAAAACAATCTAATCACTCAATTAAAACTAAAGCTCATGAAAAAAAAATCTACAAAATTGCACGATCCGATCCCGGTGAATTATTTTAGAATTCTCCTCATCGCATTTACATTTATTTTATTGACATTCCAAAGTCAAATAAGCAAAGCGCAATGCACTGCAAGCTTCTTTCCTGTGAATGACTCACTAAATCCGGCGACAGTTCTTTTCTTTGATGGATCATCAACAACTGTAGGGATCATAACCGACTATGAATGGAACTTTGGTGATGGTTCTCCCAATTCTACATTACCTAACCCAACTCATACTTATCCTGGAGCAGGAGTTTTTAATACCTGCCTTGTCATCACAACTGACTCAGCTTGTGTAGACACTTTCTGCGCGGCTGTTACTGTTCCAAACCTCACACCATACATCAGCATTAATAATTTTGGCGCGGATTCATCAGGAGCATACTTTTGCACAGCACCGGCATTCGGCTCCTTTGTTATAGACGGTATTGCAGATGGATTTGGATTCAATGACTCCGTTTCGGTATTTGTAGTATACGGCGATGGCACGGATACTACATTCTATTTAACCATTCCACAACGCTATTTCTTTAACGTATGGCAACATACCTACTTGAACTCTGGAACCTATACTCCAAGCGTCATTGTTAGCAATGGCTTGGTTTCAGATACTTTGACAGCCACCCCAATTATTGTTGCTTCAAATTGTGGTCCACTTTCCGGCACAGTGTATCTCGATAACAATCAGGATTGCATTTTCAATTCAGGAGATCAGACTCTTGCGGGTATCAATGTATCATTGACAGATGCAGGTACAATAATCGCATGGACTCAAACCGATTCTAATGGTGTTTATTCATTCAATGTCCCATCGGGAACAACCTATGAAGTAACACTGCATCTTAATAATTGGTACGGTGGAACATACACCATTGTATGCCCATCATCAGGGTCAATCACTGTTAGCGCAGTTCCATCCTCAGGCAATGACTTTTATGTTTCGTGCCCTACAGGATTTGATTTAACAGGATCTGTTACACTATCCGGCATTGTTCCGGGAAGAACCGGAAATGTTTGTGTTTTTGCTTATGATCGATACTGCAGCACACCAAACGGACAAATAAAAGTTATTCTGGACCCTATGCTTACAGCCATGCCGGACAGCGGTAGTACCTATATAATTAGCGGCGATACCATCATCTGGAATTATAGCTCATCAACAAGTTACTGGAGTTTCTGTGCCCAGGTAGTAACAGCAACCACAGCTACTATAGGTGATACAGCATGTGTTACTATGATCATCGAACCGGTATTGGGAGATGTTAATCCTGCAGACAATATTGTGACTACCTGTACGGCCGTCAGAACCTCATATGACCCGAACGATAAGTCGGCTGAACCATTCGGAGTTGGATTGAACCATGCTATACTTCCCGGCACTGAAATTACCTATACGATCAGGTTTCAGAATACAGGAACAGCGGAAGCATATGACATTTATATTCTCGACACGCTGGATCAGAACTTTGATCTGAATACACTTGAAATACTGGCAAGCAGCCATTCCATGGTCCCTTCTATTCTTCAGGACAATGTATTACGATTTACTTTTAGTAATATCATGTTACCTGACAGCAATAGCAATGAACCGATGAGTCATGGCTACCTTAGGTATCGCATCACACCTTCAGTCGGGACACCTGATGGCACAGTACTTTATAATACCGCGGGAATCTATTTTGATTTCAATCCGGCTGTGATTACTAATACCACCACGCATACTATAGATTATACGCTTGGCGTCAAGCAGATAATCAACGAAAGTGGAATTAGAGTCAGCCCGAATCCTTCGAATGAAAAGGTAATCATCAACCTTCTGAAAAAAGGAACCTATAACTATAACCTGATTAACATGTTGGGAGAAGTTGTGTATACTTCGAACAATCAGAATCAGCAAGTGCACATAAATACTTCAACACTGCCTTCCGGAATTTATCTGATTCGGGCCGAAAATGGTGATGAAGTCTTTCAATCAAGGATGATAGTCAGTCATTAATTGTTTTCCATTGTTAAAAAAAATGCCCTTGCAAAAATTTGCAGGGGCATTTTTTTTCATGGTACGATCAAGTTTTTATCATTTGCTTATAATTAACTTTTCCGACCAAATAGCGTCATCAGAACGAAGCATATAGTAGTAAATTCCATCGGGAAGATGACTGACAGGAATTTTAACACTACCATTAATTGACTGTCCTGACACTAATCTTCCGCTGAAATCCATCAATTCAAAAATAAAATTTTCAGATTCAGCATTAGCATGTATGTTAATTGACAGCACATCTCTTACCGGATTTGGAAAAACAGAAACAGGCGAACTGGTAAGTTCCTTCACCCCTACAGGTCCAAAAGTAAGACGAGCATTTGCTGAATATTCAATAGTGGTGAGTGCGGTTAAAGAGTCAATTGCGACATTTCCATAATACCGTCGGGCACGATCCGGTGCCGGGACAATATTCGTATAACGCCAGCGCGGAGCAACCGGTTGATTCGCAACAGCTGCCTCATACCCTTTTACTGCCAATACCTGAAGATTACTGGTCCCATCATAAGAGAATGGTGTTGACAAAACTACTTCTCTCCAACCAGAACCTGCATCATTAGGCCAGGCACCCTGATAAACTAATTGATATCCTGCATGTGAGTAGTTTGAATTTGCAAGAGAGGTAGCACTTGTATGCATCATATACAACGACATGTTTTGTATAGGATCGACATTTGATCCATCATGCCTTTCAAAAGCAAATGCTGTAATATTCCCTGTGATATTTATATCAGATGAAAGGTAGATAATTTCATAAACCGAATAATCACGGCTACGGCAAATTGGACTAAAGACTGAAATGGTGCTATCGTTACCAATTTCAATTTGTTGGGCCTCAGTTGTAGATGAGACCAGAAAGAAACCCAACAGGGCTATAAACACCTGTCCGGAACGGTAGTAGTATTTTTTCATCAGGATTGATTAAGTTTAATTTCTCCAAAAATACAACATAATAATAAATTCCAAGCTGATTTCATTATTCGATAATTACTTAGCACCTCAGAAAAGTATCAGAATAATATCACTTCAATATTTCACAATCGAATAAGAGGATATCAGTTTGGAATAAAAGGGTAAATCATGCATAAAAAGGCCAAGAAAGGTTAGAATAAGCTATAATTGGAATAATTCATTAAATTTATTGGGCCGAAACAAAAATATTTTAGAACACAGTAAACCATTGATGAATTGTTTCCGTGTTCTTATATACTAACCGATAAATATAATACCATGAAAAACTATACTCTAATCTTCCTCAAAGCATTTTTTATTTTCTGTCTCAGTCTACCGGCACAAGCGCAGTTCTTACCGTGTTCATTTAACGCCATTCCAGACTCCTCTCAAAATGGAACAGTACAATTCAGTATGAACCCTGCAGCCGGTCCACACATTACATGGGACTTCGGCGACAATTCAACCGGAACAGGATCACAGGTTTCTCACACCTATAATGGTGTTGGTCCATTTAATGTTTGTGTAACGGAATTTGATTCAGCAGGAAGAGTACTTTGCACATTCTGTGACCTGGTTTATCCTTTCGGAAATACACCTATTTGCAATTTCAGTTTCAGTCCCGATCCGCACGACAGTCTGGGTATAAACTTTGTCGCGCTTGCCGGACCACATGCTACAGTAACCTGGAGCTTTGGTGACGGAACAATGGGAACAGGTTTAACGAGTAACCATCATTTCGCTACACCGGGGACATATTTAGTTTGTATGACGGTAGTAGATAGTACATCCGGATCAGGACAAGCCTGCACCACCTGCCAATCAGTTATTATATCCGGGGGACACTCCCTTCTTTGTTCCTATGCTGTTAGTCCGACACCAGGATCTAACGGAACATTTATTTTTTCCTCACACTCCCTTCCCGGATCACTTATCAACTGGTCATTTGGAGATGGTACATCAGGTCATGGCATGACTGTTACGCATGCTTATCCTGCAGCCGGAGTTTATCAGGTTTGCATGGATGAAGTTGACAGCCTCGGAAATGTACTTTGTACTTTCTGCGATTCAGTAGCTATAAACACGAACCCTGGGATTAGTTGTCAATTTACTTATTCTCACATGACATCAAGCTATCTTGACGTTCAATTTATATCACAAGCAACAGTTGGCGGATCACTACTCTGGGATTTCGGTGATGGTGCCACAGGTGTCGGTGCCACTGCAAATCACACTTATGCCGCTGATGGAATCTACAATGTATGCCACACTCTGCTCGACTCATTAGGAAACACCCTTTGTCACACCTGTAAGCTTGTCAACATACGGAATCCACTTCACCCGGTTTGTCATGCCAACTTTCAGGCTGTCAGTTTAGGGCTTATGGGTCACTTCATTGATTTGTCTTCAGTAAATCCGGCAACAGCCGGTTACTCTTGGGATTTCGGTGATGGAAATAGTTCTACACTGAGATTCCCACAACACCAATACAGCTCACCGGGTACTTATACTGTTTGCTTGAATGTGACAGACAGCAATTGTGTTGATCAATTTTGTTCCACATTGGTTGTTGATACCACGATTAATAATCCAATTTTCTGTAATGCATACTTTGTAACACTACAAATGGCACCATATCAACTGACAGTTGTGAATATGTCAAGCGGAATCAATCTGAATTTCAACTGGGATTTCGGTGATGGTACTACATCAAACCAGCATTACCCTTCTCATTCTTATGCCAGCACCGGAACTTACATACTTTGTTTGACAGTAACAGGAGGCGGTTGCACAAACACATACTGTGATACAGTATCCGTTGATTCAACAGGTCGGATCAACCGAATGAGTGCCGCGGGTTTTACAATTAATGTTGTATCCCCTGATCAGTTAACCGGAATCACAGATATACAAGCAGATAATTTCGTTTCAGTTTACCCAAATCCTGTAAGTGATTTGCTAAGTGTTCAAGTTGATACCCGATCTGAATCCGGCTACAGAGTACTAAGCATTAATGGTTCTGAAATAGCATCAGGTATTTTTAATTCTGATAAAAATATACTGAAAACATCTTCATGGAAGTCCGGATTCTATTTGCTGGAGATCACCAGAAATGATGGCGTCAGAAACTTCAGAAAAATCATTAAAGAATAAGTCTCGATTATAATGTGTGTTTATAGGATGCGGAATTTCTTCCGCATCCTTTTTCCATTGAAAAATGACACCTGAACCTGAACTATTACGCCGTTGTACAAAGGATGACAGAAAAGCACATCATGAACTGTATTCGATGTGCTACCGGTATCTGTATTCGATTTGCAGAAGATACTATGTCAATCAGGAAGACCGCATGTCGGCGTTAAATATGGTCTTTGTAAAAATTGTGAAGAATATTTCTTCCTATATGCCTAAAGAAAATAGTATTCCTTTTGAGCTATGGATCCGGAGAATCACCATTAATCATATTGTTGATGAATTCAGGAAGAATAAAGTTTACAGGGAAAATCACGACTCCCGTGATCTGCAGGAAGAGGAATACCTTCACCCACATTATGACCCTGCACTGGAGCGCGCTAAGCTGGAAGAAATCCTGTTCGCGATTGACAGATTGCCCGCAATGAACAGAGCAGTATTTAATTTGTTTGTTCTGGATGGCTATAAACATGAAGAGATTGCAGGTATGTTGAAGATATCAACCAACACTTCAAAGGTTCATCTGCATCGCGCCAAAAAGAAGCTACAGGAATTCCTGGAGCATGAGTGGAAAAAAAAACAAGTGACCTCTAATTTCATCATACAATGAGAAAAGATTTCGACAACATTCAGCCTCCAGATCACGAGCAATTCTGGCCGGATGCGGAGAAAATGCTGGATCAGCATTTCCAACAAAAGCGAAGAAATAAACGGATTGCATTTATTTCTATTACAGTCCTCGGTTTACTGGTTACCTCCTATTTCCTTACAAGTTATATGCAGCAGTCAGCTCAAAGTCCTTTTACCAATAGAAATACAACTGTTCCTTCCAATTTAAGTTCAGACACTGAGTTAAGAAATATCGAAAAGGAAACTAAGTATGCCCATAATCTAGCGGATCCTAAGAATAAAAAGGAAATCACTACAATTTCAAATGGAAAATCGAGTACGACTCTAATACCATCAAGCGACAATGATGTTAGCACAGGAAAAAAGAGTATCGAAAACGCTATTGCAGTTCCGGACACAAAACCCAGAGTGCAAAGTAAATTAAACTCAAAAATTACTCTTAATCAACCTGGAGAGAAAATGAAGAGCGGTGAAAAATCTACGGAGTCATTAGCACTTATTCGAAAATCAGAAGTTACAATAGAGAAGGATCAGGAAGTGGAAATCACAATTCCATATAAAAATAGTATTGCAGAAAACGAAATCATACAAGCAAGAAGTCACAATGAAATTTCGCTACTTCAACCTCTTAAAAATCATGAGTTGCAATCCAGGGATGTGGAATATAAATTGCAAACAAAAGAGTTGTTGCAATCACCGGAAGTGTCTGACAACAAAACAAAATCCGCTCTTGCATTTTCGTTTTATATCGGTGCCAGTTCAGTTTCAAAAAAATTAGAGTCAGAGGAATCAACACATTTTCTGGAAAGAAGGACACAGGAAGAGAAAAACATCATAGTGCCTG
Source organism: uncultured Flavobacteriales bacterium (assembly GCA_964355885.1). Lineage (GTDB taxonomy): Bacteria > Bacteroidota > Bacteroidia > AKYH767-A > 2013-40CM-41-45 > QQVM01. The sequence continues at coordinate 4,431 of CAYHFJ010000072.1, read as the reverse complement.
TTCTGGGGATTAATTTAGGCTGGATCAAAAATAATTTTTCAAGCAGCTTGGGTTTGGAGTATTCATACCTCGGAGAGAATACTATTTATGGAGCTTACAGTGAGCAAACAAATTATACACAAGTTGGAAACTGGCAAACCTTCAACCACATGGTCACCGACACAGATACGGCCTATGTTAGCGGCCTTCATTGGTTCTTGCACACTCAGGTAAATCAATTAGACAGTACCTACAATTCTTATACTGACACAAGTAGTGTTAGATTATTTGATCCTTCTGTAAGCGAACATAATGGGGTAACAAAATTTTATTATGTGGAGATTCCGATCATGATAAGGTATCAACTTCCATATAAAAGATTTGCACTTGGATTATCAGCAGGAATTTCCCCTGCCTGGCTCACATCTGAAAAGGGATATTACCTGAAAGAAGATCAAAGTGGCGTTGAATCGGTTACAGAATCAAAGCCATTAAAAACTTTCATTCTCAACGGAAGAATCGGTATTGATCTCAGTTACAGTTTAAATCCAAGATTAAACTTATTTGTGAGTCCAGGACTTAAGAAAAACCTGAAATCAATTTCAAATTCTGATCAGGTAGTACGTCAAAAATATACCAGTACCGGAATAAGTCTTGGGCTTGTGTATAAAATCAAATGAGATTCAGCTTTTAAAAAAGTCGTATAAAACTATTTCATTCTTTAGTTTTTCGCTCTATGAGATCCCAAAGATTTCCATAGATATCCTTAAATACAGCGACTTGCCCATACTCCTCAACGGAGGGAGCTTTTACGAACTCAACATTTTTAGTGAGCAAACGATTATAGTCACTTTTAAAATCATCCGTGTGTAAAAATAAAAAGACACGTCCTCCGGTTTGATTGCCTATTCTGCTTTCCTGCTGCTCGCCCACTGCCTTAGCCAACAATAGAGCACAAGTCCCTGTACCCCTTGGTGCGATAAGAACCCAACGTTTAGCGGGCGACAGCATCGTATCCTCGATCAATTTGAAATTTAATATTTCGGTGTAGTATGCTATTGCTTTATCATAATCATCGATGACTAATGCAATATGAGCGATTTGTTGATTCAAGGAGAGTTTATTATTTATAGTATACACATACAATTAATGGCAATCAAATTTACATATCGGGAATCCAAGCGTATAAAAATACTTCTTTTATATTCATTCTATAACTATTTCTCAAAAATCATAACGGAAAAATCCAACGAAGGAATACCGTCAGATTTGACTTTTCAATAATGTAACTTGGAATTGTACAACCGCAAAAAGTAAACTTGTGAGTTTCATTTTTCCTCTATAAATTTCATCCTATAATTGAATTTGTTGACGGCTCTTAATTGTATTCAAGATCCTATTTATCAGAAAAAAAAATATGATTACAGTTCAGTCTGCGTTTGATTCAAAGTAAATGTTTTCTCATCTAAATAGTTTAATTACAACATTATCCTGTGGGCTACTATTAACAAGCAGCATTCAGGAAGTCAAAGCCTCACATTCTATGGGATCTGATATTACCTATCGATGTCTGGGAAACAACCAATATGAAGTGACATTATCCTTCTATAGGGATTGTGCAGGCGTACCTGCAGATGCTGCAGCCTTCATTGATTTTTCTTCATCCTGTTTTCCATCAGGAACAGAAGTATTGCAACTGATTGCAGGAACCGGGCAAGAAATTACACCTCTTTGTCCTTCTCAGGTTTCAACCTGCAATGGAGGTACATTTACGGGAGTTCAGGAATACATATACAGGGGCATAATCACACTACCAGGCCCTTGTGCGGACTGGACATTTAGTTATAATCTTTGTTGCAGAAATGCAGCGATTACTAATATCGACTTTCCTGCCAGCACCCAGATATACGTCTATGCCACCTTGAATAATTTAATAACTCCGTGTAACAATTCTCCCAGCTTTTCAAATTTACCTGTTCCGTTTGTGTGTCTCGGACAACAGTATTGTTATAATCACGGAGCTTATGACGTGGATGGAGATTCACTTGTGTATTCCCTCATAACCCCCTTTGACAGTCCTGGTTTTATAGTTGGATACAACGGAACTTTTTCAGCAAGCCAACCCCTGTCATCCTCACCTCCTGTGAGCTTCAATGCTGTAACAGGAGATATCTGTGTGACTCCAACAAACCTTGAAGTGACGGTAATGGCCGTCTTGGTAAGTGAATACCGCAATGGAATATTAATTGGAAGTGTTGAGCGGGATATCCAGGTTACTGTCATTGACTGCAATAATCAGCTGCCTGCATTATCAGGCATTAACGGAACAAATAGTTTTACAACGAGTGTATGTGCAGGTAACCAACTTTGTTTTACTGTTAGTTCCAGCGATACCAATACTGCACAAAATACGACGGTGAACTGGGATTTTGCAATTCCGGGAGCAACCTTTACGGTCATACCAGGTAACAGACAAGCTGGAACTTTTTGCTGGACACCACAAGCTTCAGATATTAATTCAAATCCCTACTGTTTTACCGCGACTGTTCAGGATGATAATTGTCCATTCCTTGGTAGCCAGGTTTTTTCATACTGCATTAATGTTAGAGGTCTGCTTGTAAATGCCGGTCCTGATGTTTCTGTAGGATGCAATTCGAACACAACGGTAACAGCAGTCGCTTCCGGTGGTAGTGCAGGTTATACATATAGCTGGAGTAACGGGTCGACCGGACCCGGCATCTTTGCCGGTCCCGGAACATATATAGTGACAGCGAGTGACGGGACATGCACCGCAAAAGATACCGTGCGGATATTAGCAGGAACAAATACACCTACGGCAGCTTTTTCAATGACATATACTTGCACTAACCTGAGTGTACAATTTACCAATCAATCCAGTATTGCAGGTGGAACCATAACCGGATATACATGGAATTTCGGAGACGCTAACTCTTCGACTGCAATCTCACCATCACATACCTATACGACTGTTGGAAATTATCAAGTGATGTTAATCACCCAGGCAGCCGGCGGTTGTGTTGATACCCTAATTCAAAACCTGAATCTGGTAAATGATCAACCGAATGCTAATTTCAACCTAAGCAATGCATGTCTTGGAACTCAAGTCAATTTTACCGACCAGAGCACAAGCATAAGTAGTATCTCCGGTTGGTCATGGAACTTCGGAGACGCAAGTACCTCCAACGTACCAGGTCCGGCTCATGTCTATACTACGACAGGTACATTTCCGGTAAAATTGCTAATCACAAATGCAAATGGTTGTTCCGATTCAATTACCCAATCCCTTACCATCTTTCCCCTGCCAGTTGTAAATGCGGGAAATGATATCAGTATTTGTGAAGGAACCGGTGTTAACCTTACAGGAACAGGAGGTGGCAACTATCTATGGAATCCGGGAAATCAAACAGGTTCGGGCATTTCTGTTTCACCATTGCAAACAATTACCTATACACTTACTGTTACCAATAGTAATGGCTGTGAAGCGCAGGATGATGTCACTGTAGCTGTGAACCCGACACCAAATTTGAATCCTATGCCGGATGAGAATGTCTGTGCGGGCAGTACTACAACATTAACCGCCAATGGCCCTGGTGGAGCATCCTATTATTGGACTCCGGGCGGAAACACCGGAAGGCAACTTATTATATCTCCTTCCGTTACCTCCGATTATACTGTAACTGCAACAAATGGATTCGGGTGTTCTTCAAATGATACCGTCCACGTAATCGTAAATCCTATACCTGTTCTCAATACTAATTCCACGGATGCCTCGTGCTTTGGAGCGACGACAGGTACCGCAACTGTTTCTGTAAGTTCAGGGACTTCTCCATTTTCCTACTCATGGTCTAACAACGGAGGAACAGGAGCCACTGCAAGCGGATTAAGTGCCGGGACTTACGTGGTAACTGTGACAGATATTAACGGATGCAGTCAAACTCACTCTGCATCAGTATCAGAACCACCGGCACTGAATCTGGTCAGCACCTCTTCACCCACCTCATGTTTTGGATCAGGTGATGGTTCCGCATCGGTAACAGTTAGTGGAGGTTCTCCAGTCTACTCTTATCAATGGAACACGAGCGGAAGTACAACTGCCTCAGTACAAGGACTGACTGCAGGAACTTACACTGTAATTGTTACAGATATTAATTCATGTACACAAAGCGTTAGTGTAAACGTAACAGAACCTGCCGTTTTAAGTCTTGTGACATCCACCATTTCTACTCAGTGTTTTGGTTCAAGTAACGGAACTGCAACGGTAAACGTCAGCGGGGGGACACCTGTTTATTCATACAACTGGACAGCCGGTGCTGGCACTTTGAATACCATATCCGGACTCACAGCGGGAAATTATTCCGTTACAGTGACGGATGCTAATGCATGCACATCATTAGCAAATGTTGTTATTAATCAGCCGGTCCCTTTACAAAT
>CAYHFJ010000071.1:0-15860 GCA_964355885.1 uncultured Flavobacteriales bacterium | reverse complement strand
TGGGATTACCCAATGTAGGAAAATCAACTTTATTCAATTGTTTGTCGAATGCTAAAGCGCAAGCTGCAAATTTTCCGTTTTGTACAATAGAACCAAATGTAGGAGTTATAACCGTTCCTGATTCTCGCCTGGTTGAACTGGAGCGACTGGTGAAACCCCAGCGGGTTTTGCCAACGACCATTGAGATCGTAGATATCGCCGGGCTTGTGAAAGGTGCCAGTAAAGGTGAGGGACTGGGTAATCAGTTCTTGAGTAATATCCGGGAGTGTGATGCCATCATCCACGTCGTTCGTTGTTTTGAAGATCCAAATGTTGTTCATGTGGATGGAAAGATAAATCCTGTACGGGACAAAGAAACAATCGACACTGAGCTGCAACTAAAAGATCTGGATTCAGTGGAGAAGAAAATCAGCCGGATGGAAAAAGTTGCAAAGGCCGGTTCTGACAAGGACGCAAAAAGAGCATTGGAAGTTCTTGCTGTATATAAACATCATCTGGAACAAGGAAAATCGGCGAGAAGCGCGAATGTTAGCGAAGAGGATAAAAAATTTATAGCCGATATATTTCTTCTTACCGTAAAACCGGTGATGTATGTCTGCAATGTAGATGAGGCATCAGTGGTAAATGGTAATGCACTTGTTGATCAGTTGAAAGAATCTGTCAAGGGCGAACAGGCCGAAGTGCTTATAATTGCTGCCGCAATAGAGGCTGAAATTACTTTGCTGGAAAGTTTTGAAGACCGACAGGCTTTCCTGTCTGATTTGGGATTAAAGGAATCAGGAGTCACAAAACTAGTCAGAGCTGCTTACCGGCTTCTGAATTTGCAAACCTATTTTACGGCTGGAGAGAAAGAAGTTCGTGCCTGGACAATTACCAGAGGTATGTTAGCCCCGCAAGCGGCAGCTGTTATCCACACAGATTTTGAAAAGGGTTTTATCAAAGCTGAGGTTATACACTATGCGGATTTTTTAAAATATGGCTCTGAAGCAGGTTGCAGGGATGCCGGAAAGTTGAGTATTGAAGGGAAAGAGTATCTTGTTGATGATGGCGATATCATGCATTTCCGGTTTAACGTTTAATTTTCTTGAAATTTCAATATGAAAATAACTCTTCTGATAATAATTGTGACTAGTGCATTTTCCGCTCTCGCATTTCAAAACAGGAGATTGACAGATCGATTTATTTTTAACCCGTTTATCATTCATCAGAGAAAAGAATGGTTCAGGTTCATTAGCAGTGGTTTTCTGCATGCAGACTGGCTTCACCTCATCGTGAATATGTTTGTATTGTTTTCATTTGGTTTTGTCCTGGAAGATTACTTCCGTGCGATATTCGAAGAAAAAGCTGAAGTTTACTACTTACTCTTGTACGTTGGTGGTCTGATGACCTCCGTGTTGCCTACGTTCAGGAAACATAAAGACAACCCTTCTTACAATGCTCTTGGTGCTTCAGGTGCAGTCTCCGCTGTAGTTTTTTCATTCATACTTTTCAATCCTTTACAGGAGCTTTGTTTATACGGCATCTTGTGTTTACCCGGAATTATATTTGGAGTAATATATCTGTTCTATTGTTATTACATGGGTAAAAAAGGACAGGGAAATATCAATCATGATGCTCACCTCTGGGGTGCCCTGTATGGCTTCTTTTTCACCGTCCTCCTAAAACCTTCTCTCATTCTTGGGTTCATTCAACAAATTATTCATACCACCGATGCCCTCTAAAACACGAAAAGTAATTTTTTTGGATAGGGATGGAGTTGTGAATCGCGAGAGAGGGGATTTCACCTGGAAACTGGAGGACTTTAAAATTAATGAAGGTTTCTTCGATGCATTAAATATCTTTAAGAAAGCAGGTTTTGAATTCATAATAATCAGCAATCAAAGTGGAATAGCGCGGGGATTATATGATGCAACTGATGTTGAATTTCTTCATCAGCAACTGAATAGAATGGCGCAATCCAAAGGTGTCGGTTTCCTGGAAATATATTATTGTCCACACCATCCTGACTTCAGTCGTTGCATCTGCCGGAAACCGGATTCCTTGATGATTGAAAAAGCCATCGCCAGATTCAATATAGACCCTAAGAAAAGTTTTTTTATTGGAGATGCGGAAAGAGATGTCAAAGCCGCCTTGAAAACAGGAATACAAGCACTTCTGATCGAATCTAATTCATCTATACTGAATATTGTACCAAAAGTACTTGATGCTTAGCAAAAAAAAATTGATTATTTTTTCTTTCCTTTTGTCGACATGCCGAATGACTCCTGTACCTTTGTAGTATAATCATGCAAGCTAAGACATTCGTCAATTATAACGGGAATATCGTTGATTCGAACGAACCCGTATTCACTTCTGCAAATCGCGCTTTCCGTTACGGCGACGCGATTTTTGAAACCATCAGGGTGATGAATGGCGAGATCCTTCATTTTGAGAGGCATCTGAAACGGCTTCAACGCAGCATGGACTTACTTGGGATGCTGCCACATGACGATCTGACTTTCCACAATTTGTATTTATCATTCAGGCACCTAGATCAGGTCAATAACCTGAAAGGAAATGGAAGAGTTCGTCTTGAAATTTTCCGAAATGATGGAGGCTTGTATACTCCTTTTACCAATGAGGTATCTTATTTGATTGAGGCCAGTCCATTACCGGGACTTCAATATGCCATGAATGATACCGGAATCAGGATTGAAATTTATACGGAGATTCAAAAACCCCTGAGTAAATTATCAAACCTGAAATCTTCGAATGCACTGTACTACGTTATGGCCGGATTGCATAACCGCAAAACAGGTGGAGGAGATTGTCTGGTGCTTAACACCCATGGAAGGATTGCAGAAGCTATCAGCTCAAATATATTTCTGGTTGCAGGTAATAGGATTATGACTCCCGCACTCACCGAAGCCTGTGTTTCCGGAGTCATGAGAGAAACAGTTATTGATTATCTGGCCGGGCAGGGCTTGAAAGTCATCGAAACTGGTATAGAAGTGGAACACCTGCTCAATGCGGATGAAATATTTCTGACTGATGTAATACATGGAATGCGATGGGTAAGTGCATTCAGAAAGAAGAGGTATTTTAATACTTACTCGAAAAAACTTCTGGAACAGCTTCAGGAATTAATCGACATAAAAAAAGCCTGAGTGAAAACTCAGGCTTTTTTTTATTGTAAAATCAGATTATTTTTTACTTGCAGGTTCCATTGTCTTAGCTAATTCGTCTGCTGCAGCCATGTTTTGGTCGCAAGAGCTTTTCGTTTCAGCATAAGCAGTATTCCAGCTTTCAAATCTTGCCTGAGCATCGCTCATCTTAGTTTTGAAATCGGCAAGGCCCTTTGTCGCATCCTGAGCATTGATTTCACCTTTGCTCACTTTAGCTTGCCACTCATTAAACTGTTGAGTTGTCTCATCCCAGGTAGTTTTGAAAGTTGAGTACTCATTAACCATGTTGTTCAATTTAGAAGCATCTTCAGTAGATACTTTCGACATTTCAGCAACCTGACTTTTAATAGCCTCATCTTTAATGCTCGCAGTACTGTTGATCATTTCAGTTTGCTTAGCAGAAAATTCAGTTGCCTGAGCAGCTGTTTCGCTCAATTGCTGGCTCCATGTACTGGCTTGCTCCCCAAGAGCAGTCCATTCTGTGCCAAATTGAGTGATTTCACTCATAGTTTTTTCGTCAATTTTGTTGGTACAAGCTGTAAAGCTTAGTGAACCGGCAATAATAAATGCTGCAATTGCTCTTGTTTTCATTTTTGGTTTGTTTTGATGGTTTTTGTTGAATTAAGATGGGGCAAAGTTATAAATTCAATTTCTTTGCCTTATGGAGTTTAAAAATGTTATTGACAAATATAATGTTTATTTCTCCTTGACATCCGGAAATATGTTCCGGATGTGGCCAAGTGTCCCATTAATCCCTGTTTTCTTGGGAAAAACGCCTTGATTGGCCGTCCGAATGTCTTCAATTGTATAAAAGGCGGAAGGATTATATTGTCCGATTAAGCTCCTGATTCTTTCAATATCCTTCCTTTTCATGATAGTAAAAATTATTTTCACAGGTCCTTTTGCTCCTTGACCATCAAGAATAGTGACTCCTATATTTTCGGCTTTTAATGACTCAATAAGTGCATCCGAGTTCTGATTTGTTATAATCCTCAAAACCTGCATGCCCAGAGCAAGTTGTCTTTCAACAAACATACCCACATAAGTTCCGGCAGCGAATCCGGCAGCGAAACCAATATAGCATAAAGGATTATCAAGATGCTGCATGATCTGCCTCATTGAAATAAGCCATATAAGTACTTCAAAAAATCCAATAACAGGAACGATATTTTTAAAGCCCTTTGCAATAAATACATTTCTCAGTGTGCCTAGTGTTACATCTGACATTCTTGCAAAAAAGATGAGGATCGGTAATACAACCCACTTAAAAAATTCACCGTCAAGAAAACTATGTTCCATTTTTTTACTTAATTTTTAAATCTGTTAAATTTCTAACTCATTTCTGTAAGTGATATTGAGTGCCGCTCTCAGTTGCCATGCTTAAACTCTTCCTCAAGTAGCCTTATCACAAGTGGCATTCCTTCACAAGCTCCCTTTTGAATAATGGTAAACCCAGACGAACCACTATTTGCCTTGGGATCAATGAAAAACCTCCTGCACTCAAAGCGGGCGTAATCAATGAGGCCAGCTGCAGGATACACGGCAAGCGATGTTCCGATGACAATGAGAATATCAGCCTCAGAAATGATTTGCGCGGCTCTATCAATTTCGGGGACCAATTCTCCAAACCAGACTATGTGTGGTCTCAATTGAGAACCTAACTCACAAACATCACCATCAACGATGTCTTTTCCACCAATATTGTAAATTATTGTTGGATTCAAAGAACTTCTCGCCTTTGTGATTTCTCCATGCAGATGCAAAACATGACTCGATCCGGCACGTTCATGTAAATCATCTATGTTCTGTGTAATCACATGTGTAGAAAACAAATTTTCTAAACCGGCAATTGCTAAATGAGCAGCGTTAGGACTTGCCTCAATTATCTGTCTTCGGCGGAGGTTATAGAAATCCAAAACAAGCTTTCGGTTTTTCCTGAATGCCTGAGGTGTTGCCACGTCTTCAATCCGGTATTGTTCCCACAGTCCGTCACTGTCACGAAACGTCTGTAACCCGCTTTCTGCACTAACCCCGGCACCGGTAAAAATGACCAGCTTTTTCATCTCTACAAAATTCACTATTTCAATTTAATTCAGTCTTTCCGAATATCTATTTTATCAACAAAAATCAAGTGGAAAAGCGGGCAGTGACTCAATTTTTCAAACAGCCTAACCATGAATAATCCACTCTCCTTCAAGTTTGAACCCATTTAAAAAATCCTTGACCATTATTCTGCTTCTGCCTGCAAGTTGGATCTCTATAAGATCAAGATATCCTTTTCGAAAGTAAACCCGGAGAAAAGATTTATTATCAGTTTCTACGGTTCCCGGTGCCTTATCGTGAACTAAGTCGTGTTTGATGGTCCGAAAAATTTTTAATGAGAGACTCACTCCGGATTCAGGATTTGACAACTCTGCATAGGCTGCAGGATAGGGCGCAAGACCACGAATAAAGTTGTAAGCTTCAGTATAGAGTTTTTTGTTGTCCAATCTGGTATTCTGCCTATTTAGCTTAGGCGCAGCCTTAAGGGGTTCAGACAATTTTTCAGTCTGTATGTGTAATTTATATGATCCCTCACGAATGGAATTGACTGTCTTCAGGACAAGGTCGGCTCCCAATAACTTCAGTCTGTCATGCAATTCTCCCGCTGTTTCATCTGGTCCAATTTTTATTTTTTCCTGAAACAGAATATCCCCGGTATCAATTTCCTGACGGAGAAAAAAGGTCGTCACACCTGTCTCCGACTCACCGTTGATAATAGCCCAGTTAATTGGTGCAGCACCACGGTACTGTGGAAGCAGGGAAGCATGAAGATTAAAGGTTCCATTTTTTGGCAATTTCCACACCTGTTCAGGCATCATACGAAATGCTACCACAACTTGAAGATCAGGTTGCAGTGCTTTCAATTCCGCTAAAAAACTTTCGTCTTTGAGACGTGTCGGTTGCAGAACCGGTATATTCTTGGCCAATGCATATTCCTTAATGTCTGAATAAAGTATTTTCTGTCCACGACCTGACGGTTTATCAGGTGCGGTGACAACGGCGACAACATTGTAATTGTTCCTAAGAAGTACATCCAAAGACGGAACTGCGAATTCAGGTGTTCCATAAAAAATAATCCGTAATGAAGTGCCCATGAAATGGAGATATTTTTACAATATAATCTTTTTCCAACGATGCCCACGAAGGTAGATATAAGATGCCACTCCGGTTACTCCCCAATATATTACCTCCGAAAACCATACTGTTTCAACCTGTTTTGAAATTACAAAAGTTGTCAGATAGATATAGATTAAATAAATAATAATCGCGGCGATCTCTATGTATAATGCAGTTTTAGTTGCACCTGTACCGCTCACAGCACTGATACAAACAATAGCAAAGGAAAAAAAGAACATTGCAATATTAATCACCGAAAAAGTTCCAAAGGAATCATGTACCAAACTCAAATTGCCGGTAAAGACAGAAAGAATACTTTCCGCGAAAATTACATTGATGAGCACCATCAGAACCGTACAAAGGAATGTAAGTTTAAGTATACGGTGGAGGAGGAGTATCACCTCTTCTTTTCTTCCCTGTCCGATTACATTACTGATCATGCTGTTCGCCGCGACAGAGAATCCCCACATCGGTGTCATACTTAGCATATATGCAGCACGAACTATGTTTGAAATTGCCAATTCATGGGCACCGATTTTTTCGATAAACAAAAAGAACACCAACCAGGCTCCCATTGATAAAAGGTTTTGCATGATAATCGGTGCGGACAGATTTATGATGCTTTTGAACAAGCCGGATTTCCATTCGAGGAATTGAAAAAGTCGGAATTTTTTTATTCCCGGTTTGAATGAGGTATAGACAACTAAAAATATAAGAGAAATAAACTCCGACAAACTTGAAGCAAGTCCTGCACCGGCAATACCCATTTCCGGAAACCCTCCATGGCCAAATATTAAAAGATAACAAAGTAATATATTTAACCCAGCCATTATAAATGCATACAACCCAAAAACCTTAGGTCGGGCAATTCCAACATAAAAGGAACGATAGGCAGTCGCTACCATCAGGAATATTATTCCAAATGATCTGTATTTTAAAAATTCGCCTGCTGATTTAGCAATCTCAGCAGAACCGATTGCGAGATTTAGCAATAAGGGAGTAAAAAACAACATTAAAATAAACAAACTCAAGCCAAGTACCAGAAGCAGAATGAAACTATGATCAAAGATCTTTCCAATTTCAGACTCGTTCTTTTCTCCTGCCCGACGTGCAATTAAAATTTGCGTTCCGATACCCAACGATGTCCCAATCATCGCTAATGCAAAGTATAACACCCCGGCGATTGCGGAAGCTCCTAACTCAATCTCTCCAATACGACCCAAAAAAGCGGTGTCCGTTGCATTCAAAACGGTAGTCGCCAATGCACCGATCATTACCGGATATGAAATTCTTAAAATCTCTTTGTATGTGACTCCAACCTGCATTGATCAAATTATCGCACGAAGGTAAGTATTGCGGACTGTAACGAAGAAAGAAAAAGCATCTGCTTGATTGAAAACTAATCAACGTATAATACAAGCCCCTTCAAATATTCCCCTTCAGGATGATAGATTGACACAGGATGATCAGGCCCTTGACTCAGCTGATGAAGAACTCTCACATTACGGCCTGACTGAGCAGCAGCCTGGAATACTACTTTCCTGAACATCAACTTATCTATTACCTGTGAACAGGAAAATGTAAAAAGTATTCCACCCGGAGCAATACGTTTGAGACCTTCTGTATTTAGATTACGGTAACCAATAATTGCCTTTTTAGCAGAACTTAGATGCTTGGCGAAGGCTGGCGGGTCAAGAATAATAACATCATAATTTGCTGATACTCCCTTAAGAAAATCAAAGGCATCTGATTTAAAAAAGGTATGTCGGCTGTCTGATTTGTTCAGGTCAGCATTCTTTTCTGCCCACTCTTTTGCCTTGGCTGAACTATCAACAGAATATACTGAACTTGCACCGGCAGCTAATGCATACATTGAAAATCCACCTGAATAAGAAAAAGTATTCAATACATTTTTATTCTGAACGTATTGCTGCAGGAGTTTACGATTTTCTCTTTGATCGATAAAAAATCCGGTCTTCTGTCCTTCAACCCAATTAACTAAAAACTGAACTCCATTTTCCTGCACGACAGACTCAACCTTATCACCCAAAAGATGCCGGTTGCTATTAGTAACCGAACTTTGCTTTTGCAGTGCTTCATCACTCTTGTTATAAACAGTATCCAATTTAAGTTCAGAGAACATCAGAAGAGCTTCAGTTATTTGTTGAATGGCCTTATACATACCTATCGTGTGTGCTTGAATTACCGCGCATGAACCGTATATATCAATTATCAGCCCGGGTAAACCATCTCCTTCTGCGTGAATAAGTCTGAAAATATTCGTTTTAGAATTGCTTATCAATCCGAGAATTTTTCTAAGCTCCAGTGCTTTTAAAAATTTAAGATGCCAGAATTCTTTGCCGAAATCGGTTTGTTCAAAGGAGAAAATCCGAACTTTTATCGATCCATCATGAAAATGTCCGGTAGCCAGATATTTGCCATCGTGTGTAAAAACTTCGACAACATCTCCTTCCTGAACATCTCCATGCACAGCTTTTACTGCTCCGGAAAAAATCCAAGGGTGAAACAAACGTACAGATCGATCCTTTGCAGGATGGAGCACAAGTTGGGGGAAATTATTCATAGGGTAAAGAAAAAGAAATTATAGGCATCAGTCTCTGTTATAATGCCCCCTGTCTGTTTATTATTATTAGTGGTAATAAGATATTTTCCAAGCAGTTCCCGGGCTATGACGACAACATCATCCCTCCTGAAAAAATCATTCCCTAGTGGTATTCCCATATTCATGAGTTGAGTAATGCTGTCATCCTAGTTATTCCACGTAAGAAGATTTCCTCCGGTATACTTGATCTTTTCATTATCTAAAAGCCATTCCAGGACTTTTAAATTTACCTCCTCTTTTGAGTCCGTTAAATGATTTACCAGATCATGAAGAAGATATTTCTTATTCTGCAACAATGCTTCTACCCTTTGACTTACTTGCTCAAACTCAAGATCACTGACGCCTGTTTTATTTCTGCCAAGGCAATAGTCACAAACACCACAACGATGCCAGGTCTCTTCACCAAAATAAGCCAATAACATCTGACTACGGCATCGAGACTTTTCTCCCGCATAATTGAGCACCGCTTTAGCACGTAGGAGAAAACGATCCTTCCGGTCACTAAGATTTTTCTTTTCAATATGCAAGTGTTTCGGTTCTTGTCGTGGCTCAAGAAATGTGAGTTGGGGTGTATCCTTTGAAGGAATATAATTCAGGATTTTTAATTTGTGCAAGTGCTGCAAATGCTTTATCACAGCCGTTGATGTAATTTCTATTCGTTTCGCAATCTGACTTTCCTGAATAGAGACGTAGTCATCAAATAATCCTTCATAAGACCTTAGAATTATTTTAATAAATTGATCCAATTCAGGGTTCTTTACCTGAAAATCATACAACTGATCACGATGGGCGGTAAAGTGTATCCGCGACTGTAGTTCAATTGCACCTGACAACTCTAATAATCCCTGAAGTTCAAGTATCTTCAAACAATTGTACGTTTCATGAATCGGAAAATTATATTGAGAACAAAAATCTGTCAGCTGAAAATCAAAACTAATTCCTTGTCCTGATCCGATCGCAAGGTTAAAATAATTTGCCAGTGCCTGATAAACCAATCGGATTTTCTTCAACTCAGGAAAACTGCTTTTCGCACGTTGTTCCATATCAGCCTTATCGGATTCGTTGTATAACAGCACGGCGTATGCCTTTTGCTCATCCCGCCCGGCTCGTCCGGCTTCCTGATAATAGGCTTCGAGACTTTCAGGCAGATCAAGGTGAATAACAAAACGGACATTGCCTTTATCAATTCCCATCCCAAATGCGTTTGTGGCAACCACCACACGCATTTCTCCGCTCATCCACAAATCCTGAACTTTACTTCTCTCCAAAGAATTGAGTCCGCCATGATAAAAGCCTGCATCAATTTTGTTTCGTTTTAGAAATTCTGAAATCTCCTTTGTTTTTTTCCGTGTGCGAACGTAAATTACACCAGTACCCGGTACATTATTAATCACTTTTATCATTCTGTGAAGCTTATCATCCTCCCTTAATACGACATAGGATAAGTTATTTCGTTCAAAACTCTTACGAAAAACAACCTCCCCTTTAAATAATAATTTTTCACGTATGTCTTTCTGTACTTCCGGGGTTGCTGTTGCCGTTAAGGCTAGTATAGGAATGTCCGGAATGTGCTCTCTAATTTCAGCGATTTTAAGATAGGAGGGACGGAAGTCATAACCCCACTGAGAGATACAGTGAGATTCATCAATGGCAAGCAAACTGATATTCATCTTTTGCAGGCGTTCGATAAATAGCTGTGAACTCAGTCGTTCAGGACTTAAATAAAGAAACTTTTCTTTACCATGAATACAATTGTCGAGGGCTATATCTATTTCATTCTTACTCATCCCTGATACCACGGCAACCGCGGGAATTCCCTTTTTACGCAATCCTTCAACCTGATCTTTCATGAGTGCAATCAAAGGAGATATAACCAGACATACTCCTTCCTTCGCCATGGCAGGAACCTGAAAGCATAAAGACTTTCCTCCGCCGGTTGGCATAAGTGCCAATGTATCATTACCTCCCAGTACAGAAAGAATAATATCTTCCTGTAAAGGTCTGAATTGGCTATAGCCCCAGTATTGAGCTAGTATTTGATTTATTTTTGTAGTCACAAATTTGGATTACTTGGATTAGCAAAAGCGTGAACCGCATCATAAGATTTAGTCACAACTGATTTCTTTGCAAGTTTCATGTTATCCTCAAATGCCCATATGAAGTAAATGGTCTAGGAAATAGCAAAATTGATATGACTTTTTTCATGATTATCTGTTTTTACAAAGATAATCATCTACACATATACCGGCATAAACATTAAAGCGGTTAAATTCTGATCAATAAAGACCTACCGGAGATTGTGAAGCGTGGCTGTTAGGCTTCCACAGCCACTTTCAGGCTCTTAAAAATAAATTCATGGTTCTGATCTACATCCAACTGTATCTCGTCATTATTGCTGATCTTTCCGGCAAGAATTTGCTTTGACAATTCATTCAGCAGCTTCTTTTGCATAACCCTTTTAAGAGGTCTGGCTCCAAATTGCGGATCAAACCCTAATTGAGCAAT
Source organism: uncultured Flavobacteriales bacterium (assembly GCA_964355885.1). Lineage (GTDB taxonomy): Bacteria > Bacteroidota > Bacteroidia > AKYH767-A > 2013-40CM-41-45 > QQVM01. The sequence continues at coordinate 4,409 of CAYHFJ010000071.1, read as the reverse complement.
CCAATCCAGAGCCTCGTCTGTAGAGGTAAGGCTAATTCCATTTCCCTGAAGCATCTTTTGAATATGCTTAAACTGTAGTACAACAATCTCCTTAACTTCATCACGTGTTAAGGGCTGGAACATTATCACCTCATCAATACGATTTAAAAATTCAGGACGAATTGTCTTACGCAAAAGTTCGTAGACCTGAGTTTTAGATCGCGCGACAACCTCATCACGGTTGAGTTCAGTCATATCCTCGAAGCTTTCCTGAATCAGATGAGAACCGATGTTTGAAGTCATAATAACAATCGTATTCTTGAAATTGGCCGTACGTCCCTTATTATCAGTTAACCTTCCATCATCAAGTACCTGAAGAAGAATATTAAAAACATCCGGATGCGCCTTTTCGATCTCATCCAATAAAATGACTGAATAAGGTCGTCTCCTCACAGCTTCTGTGAGTTGTCCTCCCTCATCATATCCAACATATCCGGGGGGAGCTCCAATTAACCGGGATACAGCATGTCTTTCCTGATATTCACTCATATCTATTCGTGTCAAGGCATTCTCATCATTGAAGAGAAACTCTGCAAGGGCCTTTGCCAGTTCAGTTTTACCAACACCTGTGGTTCCAAGAAAAATAAATGATCCAATTGGTTTTCTTGCATCTTGCAAGCCGGCTCTGCTTCTACGAACAGCATCACTTAATGCAGCAATTGCTTCTCCTTGGCCGACAACACGCTTGTGAAGTTCGTCTTCAAGATGCAATAATTTTTCCCTTTCGCTCTGTAACATTCGACTCACAGGTATACCTGTCCACCGTGCTACAACCTCTGCGATATCTTCCGCATCAACTTCTTCCTTAATCAATGCTTTTTCATGTTGTAACTCTCCCAGTTTATTCTCAAGGTCAAGTAATTTTGCCTCAGACTCACGAACGCGACCATACCGAATCTCAGCTACTTTACCATAATCCCCGGCACGTTCAGCCTGTTCAGCTTCGATTTTAAGATTCTCCAGAAATTCTTTTATATTCTGAATACCCTGAACAACTTCTTTTTCAGATTCCCATTTGGCTCTGATTTGGTTCCGTTGTTCATTAAGATTGGCTATTTCTTCATTCAACTCTCCCAGCTTCTTTTCGTCTTTTTCGCGTTTGATGGCTTCTCTTTCAATTTCAAATTGCATAATGCGACGGTTCAACTCATCCAATTCTTCAGGAACTGAATCAATCTCCAGACGAAGTTTTGAAGCTGCCTCATCCATTAAATCTATGGCTTTATCAGGTAAAAATCTGTCTGAAATATATCGTTCACTCAACTCCACGGCAGAGATAATTGCTTCATCTTTAATCCGGACTTTATGATGCGTTTCATATTTCTCCTTAAGTCCGCGCAATATTGAAATAGCATCTTCAGTAGAAGGCTCTTCAACCATCACTTTTTGGAAGCGTCTCTCGAGTGCCTTATCCTTTTCAATGTACTTCTGATACTCTCCCAATGTCGTTGCTCCAATTGCACGCAGTTCACCGCGTGCCAGAGCAGGTTTTAGAATATTTGCCGCATCCATGGCACCTTCACCGGCACCTGCTCCGACTAAGGTGTGAATTTCATCGATAAATAATACGATGTCTCCTTCCGCACTGATAACTTCCTTCACTACTGACTTGAGCCTTTCTTCAAATTCTCCTTTGTATTTTGCTCCGGCAATCAAAGATCCCATGTCAAGCGAATACACCTGTTTTGATTTCAAATTTTCAGGAACATCACCATCGATGATCCTATGCGCAAGTCCTTCTGCAATGGCTGTTTTTCCAACACCCGGTTCACCTATAAGTATAGGATTGTTTTTAGTCCTTCGTGAGAGGATTTGTAACACTCGTCGTATTTCTTCATCACGACCAATTACCGGATCCAGCTTTCCCTGACGAGCCAGTTCATTAAGATTACGTGCATATTTTGAAAGTGAATTATAGGTCTCTTCCGCACTTGAACTTGTAACTTTTGCCCCTTTACGAAGCTCCATCATAGATGCTTTAACGTCCTTTTCAGTCAATCCTTCGTTGCGAAGAAGTGTGCCGGTTTTATCTTTAGAAGTTATAAGTGCAAGAAAAAGATGCTCCAGTGAAACAAATTCATCACCTAAACTCTTTGCCAATGAAGTGGCTTTCTGTATTGCTTTATTTGATTCATCACTCAAGTAGATTCGTCCTCCGCTTACTTTAGGTAAGGATTGTATAAGAGTATCCAGTTGAGTACTGATTTTATCCGGACTAACGTTTACCTTTTTTAATATAAAGGGTATTACATTTTCATCTACCTGAATCATTCCTTTCAGAAGATGGGATGGCTCAATCGATTGTTGTCCTAATCCCTCCGCAAGCTGCTGCGCCTGTTGAATCGCTTCCTGCGATTTTATCGTAAAATTATTGAAGTCCATAAATCTGATTTTTATATTAGTATACTATACCGATTCTTCAATTATCAAAGAGCTATCCAAATCACATATTACATCTCTTTCAGTACAAAATGACGCAAATTTCTTTTTGACAAGCCAGATTGTCGGCAAAATTAAAGAATGAAATGGCAATTTAACATGACTAATAACAGTTGAAAAGAACGTACATATCAGTAACTTCGTAAACAAAACAGAATGTTATGAATATCAACTTTGATAAATCAAGTTATCACAAGAATCGTCTTATAGACTTTAAAGTATGAGTAATTTTTCTTAATTCAGGATTATATATACCCTGAACATCAAATCCATCAATTCGTACTTTTCCGCTTGCATGTATAATTAAATTTTCCGGAAAAATAATACCTACATGAATGATTTCAGCATGGTCATTTTCAAAAAATGCAAGATCTCCAGGTCGGGCAGTAGATATACTGTCTACGATCTCTCCTTGCTTTTCTTGCTGAGCGGCATCCCTTAAAATTCGTATACCGCATAATTTCATAATCATTTGTGTAAAGCCGGAACAGTCAACGCCAAACAATGTACGACCACCCCACAAGTATGGCGCGTTTAGATACATTAAGGCATAATCGATCCAACGTTCTGCGTCAATTTTATTAGCCTGAATATAATTCCCGTCAAAAATTTCTTTTGCCTCCAAAAAGCGCATTGCACCATTTTTAAACTCTGGAAGTGAGCATCCCAGAACCAACTGTATATATTCTCCGGTACTAAACTCGAGGGACTGAACTAAATCAGCAATTAACGGAGGGGGACTCAATTTGTAACTCAGAAAATCTAATTCACTGATCTCAATAACTTGCTTTCTATCAACCCATCCTAAATATCCGTCATATTCGAGCTTGATCTTAAACCATGAGTCATGCTCCTCAATCACTTCAGCAGCTTCACCAAAGAGAAGTTGAGATACCATCTCACTTCGGTCAGATGCTTCCTTCCGAAGTGGTATCATTGTCAATTGGCAGATACAGAACATTGAAAAGTTAATTTAGAATTGATAGAATAGCATATAGTACCATCAACAGGTATAACGTTAAGGCATATATAAATTTAGTCTGTCAATTGAACAACCATAGCTGATGCGCCACCACCACCATTACATATTCCGGCGGCACCGATTTTACCTCCCTGATGCTTGAGTACATTTAACAATGTCACGATGATTCTTGCTCCTGAAGCACCCAGTGGATGACCTAATGATACTGCGCCTCCATGAACATTTACTTTCTCAGGATCAAGTTTAAGCATGGTATTATTTGCAATGGCCACTACCGAAAACGCCTCATTGATTTCATAAAAATCAATTTGTTCAGGGCTGAGACCTGCTTTCGAAATAGCCTTGGGTAAAGCCTTGGCCGGTGCTGTCGTAAACCACTCAGGAGCCTGCTGTGCATCCGCAAAACTTAAAATACGTGCAATTGGTTTTATTCCCAGTGCAGCTGCTTTTTCTTTGCTCATTAGAACAAGAGCAGCAGCTCCATCATTAAGTTTAGATGCATTCGCCGCGGTAATTGTTCCATCTTTCTGAAATGCGGGCTTTAATCCGGGGACTTTTTCTGCACGAAGATTTTTATACTCCTCATCTTCACTGATAATCACCGGTTCTTTACCACGTACAGGTATGGTTACGGGAATAATTTCATTTTTAAAATATCCCTTTTCATGTGCGTCCTTCGATCTGCGGTATGATTCAAGCGCATATGCGTCCTGCTCCTCACGGCTGATCTTACATTCTGTTGCACACAATTCCGCCGCGACACCCATGTGAAAATCCTTGTAGACATCCCACAATCCGTCTTTCACTAAACCATCTATAATAGTTCCATTTCCGAGGCGATAACCGTTCCTTGCCTTGTCAAGATAATAAGGCACATTACTCATACTTTCCATTCCGCCCGCAACAACACAATCGTTATCACCAAGCATAATTGAAGTAGCAGCCAGAG
>CAYHFJ010000070.1:0-15992 GCA_964355885.1 uncultured Flavobacteriales bacterium | reverse complement strand
AAGGGCGGAATGCGCTTGCACACAGGCTTTCACACAACATTCCGCCCAGCGGGGCTATAAATGAAATATATTTAAGTATTATGGCTTCCCATATTGAAAACCTGTCATTTGATCATATTAACACAATGTGTTTAATTACAGATCAATGTCCCTTTTCTGGAGGCCCGGCCGCTTATTAATCACGATCACTTTTGTATCTTGCTGACCAATCAGCGGTAACAGCAAATTGACCTCAAATATTATTTTTTCGTTACAGAAATTTGGTGATGGAATCGGCTAAGCAGGAAGTGGTAATTATCGGAAGCGGGATTGGAGGCTTGCTATGCGGAGCTATTCTGAGTATGAATGGCTATCACGTAACGGTTTTAGAACGTAACAAGCAAATAGGAGGGAATCTTCAAACCTATGCCCGCGATAAATGTATTTTCGATTCAGGTGTGCATTATGTAGGTGGGCTGGATAAAGGTCAGAATCTGTATAAGATATTTAAGTATCTGGGCATCATGGATAAGCTTAAAATGCAGAAGCTCGATGAAGAAGCTTTTGACAGGATTGTTTTTCTCACTGATCAAAAGGAATATAAATACGCTCAGGGTTATGAGCGTTTTGCAGAATCACTAATAGAAGAATTTCCTGAAGAGAGGGATGCAATTCTGGAGTATTGCATACAGATCCAGGATATTTGCCGCAAATTTCCAATGTATCAGCTGGAGATGGGAGAAGGTTTCAATAAAGCCAGCGTACTGGGCATTGATACGAAAGCTTTCATTGAATCCATTACAGGTAATTACCGATTGCAGAATGTGCTTGCCGGAAATAATGGTTTGTATGCCGGTATTGGTGATAAGACGCCGGTTTATGTTCATGCGCTCGTCTTAAACAGTTATATTGAAAGTTCATGGCGCTTTATTGATGGTGGTTCACAAATTGCTCGTTTGCTCTGTAAAATCATTACTCAGGCAGGTGGAGTGGTCAAAAACAGAACAGAGATAACCCGCTTTCACGAAGAAGAAGGGGTCATTTCTTATGTGGAAGATTCAACAGGGAAAAAGTACGAGGGTGATTATTTCATTTCTAATGTGCATCCTGCCCGGACACTGGAAATGCTTGAATCAGATGTAATCCGGAATGCATATCGAAACAGGATCAAGAACCTGGAAAATTCTCCTTCAGCTTTCATGGTAAATATTACCTTAAAGCCGGGAAGGTTGAAATACGTGAAATCGAATTACTATTGTTTCCTTGAGGATGATGTATGGAATTCCGCAAAGCATACAGAAGAAAACTGGCCATTATCTTATTGTCTTTTCTATTCCGCGTCTTCCAAGTCTGAAACTTTTGCGGAAGCAGTCACACTCATGGCGTACATGAAGTATGATGAGGTGGAGAAGTGGCAGGGCTCTTTCAATACCGTACTTTCTCCGGAATCACGTGGTGAGGAGTATGAATTATTTAAAAAGCGGAAAGCTGAAAAATTAATTGCCCTGGTAAATGAAAGATTTCCGGGATTGAAGGATGCCGTGTTGGGTTATTATTGCGCGACACCTCTGACCTTTCGCGATTATATGGGTACTCATGATGGGGCTATCTATGGTATTGCCAAGAATTATAAAGATCCACTGAAAACTTTTATTTCTCCAAGGACTAGAATCCCGAATTTATTGTTTACCGGACAGAATATAAATTTGCATGGAATTCTGGGTGTGGCGATTAGCTCACTGGTTACCTGCTCTGAGATTTTAGGAATGGAACATTTGATAAATCTAGTCAATGATGCTCAGAAAGATTAAGTGGCGCCGTGTTTTTCTTTTCTTTTTTCTTGGCATTGTTTTGCTTTTTCTTTTACTGTTTTTATACCTCGCGCTGGTTGCTATTGATTATCCACCGGAAGTGAAGGATACATCAAGTTTGGAATTGAACCGGCAAAAACTTGACAGCAATTGTTATGTGATTGGAAAGAATTGGATTCGTAAAAATCAAAGCGGACTCTGGGAGATGTATGTGCAAGGAGACGCTTTTGAGAGGGGAGTCATCAATGGTAAGTTGTCCAAAGAATTAATTTATGAACAGGAGAGTGCATTCACAGACCAAATCATTAAAATGGTGCCTTCGACTTTTTACCGGCATTTTTTAAAATATTTTACTGCCTGGTTCAATCGTGATCTGGATAATAATATTACACAGGAATATAAAGAAGAAATTTTTGGTGTCAGCAAGGTGGCATCTTCTGAATTTGATTACATAGGATCTCCTTATCAGCGAATGATGAATTATCATGCCGCGCACGATATTGGCCACGCATTACAAAATCTCGCATTGGTAGGCTGTTCATCTTTCGCTACATGGAATGAGAAATCAGAGGACAGCTTACTGATTCTTGGAAGGAATTTCGATTTTTATGTAGGTGATCGCTTTGCCGAGAATAAGATTGTTTACTTCTGCAATCCTACGATGGGAAATAAGTTCATGATGGTAACCTGGGGTGGATTGATCGGAGTTGTTTCCGGGATGAATATGGATGGACTCAGCCTAACCTTGAATGCGGCTAAATCAACAATACCTTCGGGTTCCGCTACACCTGTGTCTTTACTTGCAAGAGAAGTTCTTCAGTATGCTACCAACATTGAGCAAGCAATAGAGATCATACGCAAGCGGAAAACCTTTGTTTCTGAATCTTTCATGATAGGTTCTGCAAAGGATAATAAAGCAGTTATCATCGAAAAAACACCTGATGCCTTTGATGTATATGAAGAAACTGATAATTCAATAGTTTGTACAAACCACTATCAAGGCAAAAACCTCTTTCATACAAAACAGAATCTCATACAAATGAGCCAGAGTGCATCTGTATACCGGGAAGAACGAATCCGTGAATTGTTAAACCGGCATCCAATGAATTCTCCTGCTATCACCGCAGCTATACTCAGGGATCAATTGGGTTTGAAAGATAAATTCATCGGCTATGGAAATGAGAAAGCTGTAAATCAACTGATCTGTCATCATTCAATTATTTTCGAGCCCCAGAGGAAGTTAGTTTGGGTATCTACAACGCCTTGGCAACTTGGAGAGTATGTAGCTTATGATTTGAATAAAATATTTTCAATGGATGGCTTAAAACAGAATAGTGAGGTTAGTGAAAGTGAACTTCTTATTCCCGCGGATTCATTTTTATTGAATCAGGCCTACAAAGATTTTCTCCGGTTCCGTGAAATGAGAGCACGGATTCTCGAAAATAAGGATATTGATTTAGATAAATTCATTCAGACAAATCCTGAATATTATCACACTTATGTACTTGCAGGTGATCAGGCTTTTAGAAACAAGCAATATAATCTGGCATTGGGTTTTTATTTGACCGCCATGGGAAAGGAAATTGCCACAAAAGGTGAGGAAACTTATATAAAGAAACAGATACAGAAATGTGAGGCGAAAAAACTTGAAAGCTGATGTTTTGTCTGGCTTAGCACGCTCAGGGTATTTTTGTATTTTTGTCGGATTAGCTATTTATAATTATTCCATTAGCTACAAAAGGTTGATTTGTTTTGCGGAACTTTACCTTTCCGATGAAAAGAATTTCGAACCACATAAAAAAATATATTATGCTGTCGGGAATCAATAAAGTGCCAAGCAAGGAAGTTCTGGATATTCAGGAAAATCAATTGCATGAACTCATTACATACCTGAATCTTCATTCTCCTTACTATAAAACTCTTTTTCGAAAACATCAGATTAACCCTGCTCAAATCAGGACGATTAGGGATCTTGGAAAAATCCCACCTACTACCAAAGACGATCTTCAGATAAGTAATTGGGATTTTCTATGTGTACCTAAAAATAAAATCGCGGACTATTGTACCACTTCCGGTACCTTGGGCCTTGCGGTTACCATTGCACTCACCGCAAATGACTTGGAGCGGCTTGCTGTGAATGAATACAAATCATTTCTAAGTGCCGGTGTCACTTCAGATGATATTTTTCAATTCATGTTGACCCTGGATCGCCAGTTTATGGCGGGTATTGCCTATTATTCAGGAGTAAGAAAACTTGGTGCCGGAGTAGTACGGGTCGGTCCCGGAAATACTACCATGCAACTGGATTCTATCAAAAGGTTTCAACCAACCATTTTGATAGCTGTTCCTTCATTTCTTGTATCCGTCATTGCCGCGGCAAAACAAAAAAAGATCGACCTGAATACATCTTCAGTAAAAAAGGTAATCTGTATCGGTGAGAATATTCGCAATGAAGACTTCTCATTAAATGCTTTAGGAAACAGAATAAAGCAGGATTGGAATCTTGAGTTGTATTCCACCTACGCCTCTACAGAAATGCAAACCGCTTTTACGGAATGTAAATACGGGAAGGGAGGGCATCATCTTCCTGATTTGATTATTTATGAAGTGCTGGACGAAAACAACAAACAGGTTTTACCCGGCGAAAAGGGAGAGCTTTGTATCACAACGCTGGGAGTAGAAGGGATGCCTTTGTTGCGTTATAAAACAGGAGATATATGCACCTACCATACTGAAGCTTGTCTGTGCGGGAATTTGTCCGACAGATTGAGTCCGATCATCGGACGTAAACAACAAATGATTAAATATAATGGTACCACATTATATCCACAGAATATTTACAATGTGCTGAATAGTTATGATGACATTGAAGACTATGTAGTGGTTTTAAAGAAAAACGAACTGGGTACCGATGACTTGCAAATTTTAGTTGCTCGGAGTAACTCTTCTGAACATTCAGACAGGAATCTTGAAAAGTTGATGCAGTCTGCCTTGCGAATTTCGCCGGAGATTCATTATATCTCCTTAGTTGAAGTTAGCAAGATGCAAATCGAGGAAGGAAAGCGCAAGCCCAGTAAGTTTATTGATAGACGAAATGTCGATAAATAGACTGGTTTTCAGTTAGATATACTGCTTTGAATTAACACCTTAGAGGGTGGGTATGATTTTTACAATTATTTTCTTATTATATTTGAAGGCTTAACCAATATTATTATCGTTCCAAAGAGAAATTATTTCAAACAATTTTCGCGGATGAGTTGTTGAACTTCTTCAATAATATACAGGAGATTATGAACGCTCCGATTTCACTGTTTGAAAAAATTGATTGAACATACAGAACTCTAAACTAAAATTTTATGAATCCGGAAATTAAACCTGCTCAGGGGAAACTGGGCATTCTCACCGTTGGGCTCGGAGCTGTTTCTACCACTTTGATCGCGGGAGTATTTGCAGTCCGAAACGGTACTGATCTTCCTATAGGTTCATATTCTCAATTGGGAACAATTCGTTTGGGAAAAAGAACGGAAAAGAGGAATCCCTTGGTAAAGGATTTTGTGCCTCTCGCTGAAATGAATGATATCGTTTTTGGTGCCTGGGATATTTTTGAAGATAATGCTTATGAGTCTGCCATAACTGCAGGCGTACTTGAGGTCCACAAGCATTTGCTCCCACTGAAAAAAGAGCTGGAACAAATTAAACCCATGAAAGCGGTTTTTGATCCTGCCTATGTCCGTAAACTCAACGGACAGTTTGTGAAAAAACTAAAAACCAAAATGGAGCAGGCGGAAGCACTCATGGAGGATATTCGTTCTTTCAAGACGACAAATAATTGCGATCGATTAGTTATGATATGGTGTGCTTCAACGGAAGTATATATTGAGCAGAGTGCTGTTCATCAGAGTCTGGAAAAGTTTGAAGAGGGCTTGCGCTTTAATGATCCTGCTATAGCTCCTTCGATGATTTATACTTACGCTTCCTTAAAGTGCGGAGTACCCTTTGCAAACGGAGCACCAAATTTATCATGCGATATTCCGGCAATGGAAGAGCTTGCACTTTTAATGAAAGTACCTATCGCGGGGAAAGATTTTAAAACCGGACAAACACTGATGAAAACAGTTCTTGCACCGGGTTTAAAGGCCCGTTCATTGGGTATACGGGGATGGTTCTCCACAAACATCCTTGGTAACCGGGATGGAGAAGTGTTGGATGATCCGGATAGCTTCAAAACGAAAGAAGTTTCAAAACTATCGGTGCTTGAAAATATTCTTGAACCTGAATTACACCCAGAACTTTACAAGGATTTGTATCATAAAGTTCGTATCAACTATTATCCGCCACATGGAGATAACAAAGAAAGCTGGGACAATATTGATATTACCGGTTGGCTTGGATATCAGATGCAGATAAAAATTAATTTTCTTTGTCGTGATTCTATTCTGGCTGCACCAATAGTTCTTGATCTTGCATTGTTCCTTGATCTTGCACAACGTGCCAACATGAGCGGAATTCAAGAATGGTTATCCTTCTATTTTAAATCCCCGCATACCGCTAAAGGTTTACCACCCCAGCATGATATTTTCAAACAGTTGATGAAACTTGAAAATACGCTTCGGCATATTCAGGGAGAGGATCTGATCACACATCTTGGACTCGATTATTATCAGGAGTTTATTGAAGCCTGATGAAGTTAGGAGTTGAGAAGCTCAGTGCATCTGTGTTTGGTATAGGATTCCTACCATTAGCACCCGGTACCTGGTCGTCGGTTGCTGCTGTACTGATATGGTATTTTATTCATCAAGAGATACACTTTACGCCTGCCCTTCAATTTGCTTGCATCATCGCTGTATGCATTGCAGGACTTTGGAGTTCGATCCGCCTAGAAAATGAATGGGGAAAAGATCCTTCTCAGATTGTGATTGATGAATGGGCGGGAATGTGGATTGCTTGCTTTCTGATTCCTTCAGGATGGGAGAATTTCCTGATGGCTTTTATTGCTTTCAGAGTTTTGGATATTTGGAAACCACTCTTTATCAGAATGGCGGAAAAATTGAAAGGGGGCTGGGGTGTAATGATGGATGATATTCTTGCAGGAATTGTTGCAAATATTTTGGTTCTATTCATATTATGGTTTCTGTAATTTATGACGACTGAAAATAGAATTTCTGAAGCCGAACCGATTCATTATAGGAGCCATGTCAAGTTAAGTAGCTTTTATAATTATTTCCTTGCAAAAAGATATGTATTTGTATGATTAGAGGGTGGAATAAATTTTTCCGTATTTGGATTTTATTGTTCGTCCCGCTCTTCATGAACGCGCAGGTACCAGCTCCATTTACAATTGTCAAGGGTGTAGTCACTGATGCGCAAACCGGAGAGCCTTTACCATTTGTGAATGTGTTGGCAGATGGTTCAAAAGCACTGGGAACAACTTCCGACTTTAATGGTCAGTTTGTTTTGCAAAACGCGGTGCCTTTTACAAAGATCCTGGTCTCTTATCTTGGATATAAATCGCAAACCCGAACAGTTCAACCATACAAAACTCAGAATTTCAATTTCAAACTTGAAAAAGAAACTAAGGACTTGAAGGAAGTCACGGTTAAGGCCGGAAAAAGAAAGTATACGAATAAAGACAATCCGGCTGTTGAATTGATAAAGCTGGTCATTGCGCATAAGGATGAAAACAGAAAAGATGCTATCTCCGCATATCAGGTAGAGAAATATGAGAAGATACAGTTTGCACTCAGTAATCTCTCGGAAAAATTTAAAAGCAGAAAGTTCCTTAAAAAATTCCAATTTATATTCGAGAATATTGATACGACCAGTCTGAAAGGAAAGGAAATTCTTCCAGTCTACCTGACCGAAACTATTTCTGATCTCTACTATAAAAAAGACCCAAAATCCTCCAGGGAAATCATACAAGGAAGTCGTAAGGTTAACTTTGAAAAGTATCTTGATAACCAGGGGATCTCCAAGTTTGTTCAATACCTGATTCAGGAAATTGATATCTATAAGAATAATGTCACTATCCTGACCAATCAGTTCGTAAGTCCGATTTCAGATGTGGCTCCTGTTTTTTACAGATATTATATTCTTGATACTGTCATGATCGATACAATTCGTTGTGTTCGACTGGGATTTTTTCCAAGAAATAAATCCGACTTCCTCCTTCAGGGGGATTTGTATGTTACTCTCGATAGCAACTATGCCGTTCGTAAGAATGAAATGGCTGTTAGTCCTGATATCAATTTGAATTTTGTGAAGGAGCTTAAAATCATGCAGGATTTTAAGCAGGCCGGTCAGGGAGAATGGATGTTGAACACAGATGAAATTTCCATCGATTTTGGAGTTGGCGCGAATGGTCTTGGGCTCTTTGGACAACGAACTGTTTCATACAAGGATTACTTGCTTGATGAGCCTAAGGAACAGAGTTTTTACAATAAGTTAAAGGAGCCTGTTTCTGATACTGTGGGACAAAGAGATGATAGTTACTGGGAGAAGTCAAGGCATCTGGGTCTGACCAAATCTGAAGCAGGTGTTATTGCCATGCTGGACACAATTCAGAAGATACCGGCTTTCAAAAGAGTAGCCAACCTGATGGTTTTGCTTGTAGCCGGATACCGGGACATAGGAGGTTTTGAAATCGGGCCTGTAAATACTTTTTATAATTATAATCCGATTGAGGGTGTCCGTGTCCGGCTTGGCGGGCGAACAACTTCGGGATTCAGTAAGCGCCTGAATCTTGAAACATACGCGGCTTATGGTTTTCTGGATGAACAATGGAAGTATTATGGAGGCATGACTTATGCTTTGAAAAAGAATTATAAATTTAATGAATGGCCACTCAAAACGATTAAAGTATCTTATCAGGAGGATACAAAAATACCCGGGCAGGAATTGCAGTTTGTACAGGAAGATAATGTCTTGCTATCTGTTAAAAGGGGTGAGAACACAAAATTTCTATATAATAAAATATTAAATCTCGGTTACCTCAATGAGTTCCGGAATCATTTTTCTATTGGAGTTGGATACAAACATTGGGAACAAAGTGCCGCAGGTTCATTGTACTTTAATCCTGTTACTTATGAGAAAAATCAATCAACTGAGATTTCCTCGCTAACAACATCTGAAGTAATTGTAAATTTGCGTTACGCGCCTAAAGAGCAGTTTTATCAGGGGAAGACATACAGGATTCCGATGTCAAACAAATATCCTGTTCTTTCATTGAGAGTTGCCGCGGGTTTTAAAGGACTGGCAGGAGGGGAGCAGGATTATCAGAACATTTCGTTCAGCATTATGAAACGTTTCTATCCATCTCCTATTGGTTATACCGACGTGCTTTTTGAATACACGCAGATATTTGGCACGGTACCTTATCCATTATTAGCGATTCACCGGGCTAATCAAACCTATTCCTACCAGTTGCAGTCGTACAACCTGATGAATTTTCTTGAATTTGTGAGTGATCAGTATGTCGCATTTAATATTGATCATTATTTCAATGGATTTATTTTCAATAGACTACCTTTGCTGAAGAAATTAAAATTAAGAGAGGTTGTTACCATGAAGTTATTGTATGGAGGCATCAGCGATAAAAACCGGCCGGAAAATAATTCGTCTTTATATAAATTTCCGTTGACGGATCAGGGATTAACACTTACTCATAGTCTGGAAAAGAAGCCTTATATTGAGGCAAGTGTCGGAATAGCTAACATCTTTAAACTATTTCGTATCGACTTGATAAGAAGGTTTAGCTACCTGGAGCATCCCGGTGTTGATGGTCTTGGTATACGGGGAAGATTTAAATTTGATTTTTGATCAGGCAATTCATGACTTTCCGGGATAAAGCACAAAAAATATTGCATAGCATTCTTCATCCTGTAGTGAAGGGGTTTATTGCTTTAGGACTTACACCCAATATCGTAACCAGTATTGGCTTGTTACTGAATGTTGGAGTTACCATAATTTTTATTGAAGGAGCGGAAAATGGTGTAAGAGAGGATCTTTCTTATGTTGGTTGGGCAGGAGCCTTGATACTTTTTGCCGGTTTATTTGATATGATCGACGGGCAGGTAGCGCGGATTGGTAAAATGTCGTCAAAATTCGGAGCATTGTACGATTCTGTATTGGATCGCTACAGTGAATTGTTTATGTTTTTGGGTATTTGTTACTACCTCGTTGCCCATCATTATTTTATCAGCTCATTAATCGGATTTATAGCTCTGATTGGCTCGATGATGGTCAGTTACACACGCGCCAGAGCGGAAGGATTAGGAGTGCCTTGCAAAGACGGACTCATGCAGCGTCCTGAAAGAGTTATTTTGATAGGTGTCTCCGCTTTACTTTGTGGTGTGATCACACAAACTACCGGTGGCCCTAAAAAGTGGACTATTGAAGGCTGGCCATTTTTTCCATTCGAGTCCATATCAATATTTGTGATTCCCCTTACCTTTGTTGCTGTGATGGCCAACTACACTGCCTTCCAAAGGCTGTACACCTGTTATGTTTACCTGAGAAAAAATGGAGATGATGGACATGTTGCCGGGAAATAAAAATTTTAAACAGATTTTTATTTTAGTATTTCTTTTGTTGAATCAAGTCACAATAATGAAGTCATCAAGTGTTGACTTATCAGGAAAATTGAATCAATCCAATACGCTAAATTATCCCGTACCACCTAATAATCCGCGGATGTTATTTTATTTGCAACGAAATATTAATAACAATGCCATTGTCTATGAGACAAACATACTTGAGGCTGGACAGATCGACAGAAAGGCACCTATTCATGTTTATTGGATCCGATATTCAACGGATTCTACAAGGGCAGAATTGACTTACATCCAAAGGAAGTATGCATACGGAGTGGAAAGCAGAGAGATTGAAGGAAAGCCCGGACACTTCATCCATAACTTTGTTTCATACCCTAAAAAGAAATTTTATCTGATTCCTGACAGAGAGGGAAAAAAGTATCAAGCTTTAACAAGCATTCAGGGAAAAATGGCAATTCTTGAAAGTGTGTTTATTCAGTTAAGCGGTGGAACATTTTGGTTTCCTTCAATTGATTACATTGAAATGAAAGGCAGGGATCCTTTGACAAAAGAAATTGTAATAGAACAGTTTGTACCATAAGATCTGTAACGGGATGACAAAGAATGTCAGGAAGAAGGAATGGAATGGAATTGTTGCCATTGTCACACTTTCACTATTATATCTGATATATTGTTATACAAGTATTGGCGTACGCGGCGATCAATTGATGCTTGTCGCTATGGTAAACGTGTCATACATTCTTAATGGAGTCTGGAGGCGCTTTATTCTGGCCTTTGCCATTTTCATTGTCTATTGGATTCTATTTGATTCAATGAAGCTTTTTCCAAATTTCTATTTTAGCGAAGTGAATATTGAAGGGCTATACAATGCCGAAAAGGCCATTTTCGGAATTCCTTATTCAGGTACAATTATTACGCCTAATGAATATTACATAGAAAATCATAATACTTTTCTGGATGTCCTCGGAGCAATTTTTTATTTATCCTGGGTTCCTGTTCCATTAATGTTCGCATTTTATTTGTTTCAAAAATTTCCTGCTCAGTTTTTGCGGTTCTCACTCGCTTTTTTCATCACCAACATCATAGGTTTCATTCTGTATTATTTATACCCTGCGGCTCCTCCCTGGTATGTTCAATTGCATGGATTTGAATTTGATGAATCAACAAAAAGCAACGCTGCCGGATTGTTACGATTTGATAAACTCATAGGAACCGGACTTTTTGAAAACATGTACGCGAAAGGTTCTAATGTTTTTGCAGCTATGCCTTCTTTACATGCGACATACCCGGTTCTTGCATTTTATTACAGCTATACTCAGGGACATAAATTTCTATCCGGAATATTTTTTGTCTTTGTTTTGGGGATTTGGTTTTCAGCAGTCTACCTGACTCATCATTATATTCTTGATGTAATTGCTGGCTTGGTTTGTGCCGGATTCTCGATCGCTCTATTTGAAAAAGTATTACTGAAGAATAGCTACGTCCAAAAATGGATTAATAATTATGAGAAGTTGATTTCTAAAAATGGATAGGAAACTGTTTTATATTTCTAGAATCCTAAAGTGAACGGTATTACAATCAATATATTTCGTAGACCAAATGCTAAATGAACAAAATATTAATAGTGATGAACCCCGGGCTTTCATGGTATACATGATGCTTGATGAAAATTTCGAAATTGATCCGGAGGCTAGTGGCGCCTTACAGACAGAGAATCCGGATGTCTTGGGAGAACTTGCAGTTACAGAACTAAGTATCAGAAGAAATGGCTATCTTTATGTTTATGTAAACAACAACAGTGAGCAACCGGTCTTTTTTGATAACCTGCTCATTTCGCACACAAGCAGCAAACTATTGGAGGAAAACAATTATTATCCCTTCGGTATGTTATGGAAAGCACCGGTTGGAGAAAATAAATACAAATACAATGGGAAGGAAATTCAAACAGAATTAGATTTGTTTACAGAGGATTATGGGGCGAGGCAGTATGACCCCGCGAATGGGAGATGGGTAAGTGTTGACCCATTAGCACATAAATTACCTTGGCAAAGTCCATATGCAGCCTTTGATAATAATCCAATAAATAAAGTTGATGATGACGGAAGATATGCTGTTTCTGTCCATTATCGAATAACTTATAATACATTAATAAAAATTGGATATAGCGCAGCGATAGCGGATAATATTGCTCATCATGCAAGTACCTATGCAGACCATCCTGAACCTTCTGTTCTATTTATGGACAATGCAATGCACGGAACTAACAATGCTTATAGAGGTGGCATTGACTACTCAAAAACTCAATTTTCTCAAGAGGAATGGCATAGTAACTGGCACTCTATGATGTCAGACCAAGAAGCTGAATCAGGAATGACACATGGACAAGCTACGCAAAGAGGTTTGGCTTTTGGTTGGAAGAACATATTTGATCAACAAAAAGGGGAAGATATTGGAAAACTTGGTCAAGGATTACATGCATTGCAAGATGCTTACGCCCACAAAGGAGCAAGCACAGATGAACATTTAGGCAAAAACAATTTGGGTATTTATAATGAGAGCGCAAGAAATATGTTATATAACGATGCATATGGTAATACCGACCAAGCTGACCTAATTACACAATCAGCCGGAATTGTACTTCAATTATTTAAAGGAAATACCAGTTCATTACAAAACGGCATGAGTTTAGATTTTACAGGTTTATCTTCGGATCAACTAAAAACAACTCAAGGGTTATTTGGAAAAGCAGGATATAATTTAAATGAAGCGAAAGAAAAGGGAAATTACACACTTCAAAAGATAGATCAAAAATAAGATGAAAATATTTTTTTATATTTTAATTATACTTTTTAGCCTAAGTCTTCTCTTTTTTCTTTTTATGGAACTCTTGGTTATGAGCTCAAGTCATCATATACCCATGAATACAAGAATGTACAATTGGTTTTATATATTTCTTAACATACTAATTTTATTTTATTTGATACTAAAACTGAAAAAAAATAAATTGTAAAAAAAGAATTTCAGCAATAAATAGCTTTTAATGCTTGATGAAAATTTCGAAATTGATCCGGAGGCTAGTGGCGCCTTACAGACAGAGAATCCGGATGTCTTGGGAGAACTTGCAGTTACAGAACTAAGTATCAGAAGAAATGGCTATCTTTATGTTTATGTAAACAACAACAGTGAGCAACCGGTCTTTTTTGATAACCTGCTAATCTCGCATACAAGCAGCAAATTACTGGAGGAAAATAATTACTATCCCTTCGGTATGCTATGGAAAGCACCGACAGGCGATAACAAATACAAATACAACGGCAAAGAAATTCAAACAGAGTTAGATTTGTTTACAGAGGATTATGGGGCTAGGCAGTATGACCCCGCGAATGGGAGGTGGGCAAGTGTTGACCCAATGGTTAACAAATATCAAAGCTGGTCACCATATAATTATACAATGAATAACCCGATTAAGTTTATTGATCCTGATGGTCAAAAAGTTGTTTATGCTAACGGTGTAACTGCCAATTTTAAAAAAGCTTTTGGAGAATCAGTTCAATATTTAAATAAAAATGGTGCGGGTGGAATGTTATCAAAATTAGAAGAATCCGATATAGTGTATTATATTGGAGAAGCAAGTGGAGGTAGTTCATTCAGTCCGAAAACAAATACAATTCTTTGGGATCCTTTCCAAGCTCTTTTAACGAACGAACTCCACGAACTCTCACCAACTTCAGTTTTAAACCATGAAGTTGACCATGCCTTACAAAAAGATAAAAATCCACAGCAGCAAAAAACTGATGGCGAAACTCCAGATTCTCAATACGGGGAAAATGAAGAAAAGAGGGTAATTAAAGGTTCAGAGCAAAAAACCGCAAAAAGACTCGGTGAAATAAAAGAAGGGGAAATCACCCGTAAAGACCATGGAGGTACTTTATATGAAACAACAAGTACTACTTCCACCAAACATAAAAATGAAATTATCATAACACCTAAAAAGGATGAAAAGGATAAATAGTTTGTTTATAATTATAATGATTTCCTCAATGTTAGCGAATTGTCAAAATACAACTAGTCTGTTGGATAGAGTTACTAGTGTCCGCATTAAGTCTGTTGATTTATCTTTAATGACAGTTATCTCCGTAAACTGTGACAATTTTGAAGGGTATTTTAAAAAATATAAAGAAACATTTTTAACTGACCCTGTAAAAATTCAAAAGTTCTTAATGCAATTTAGCAATTTAGAACCAACCGACTCAACTTATAGTAAAAATATAGATACTCGTGCTAAAATTGAACTTATTACTGGTACTGATACAAGTTATATTTGTGTAGGAAATCTGTCTTTAAGGTTGGATAATGTACATTATAAAACGTCTGATAGTTTACGCTATTTAATTGAAGCTTATTAACAAAATTCTGAGTAACCACAATTATAACCCATTGAGCAATAAGAAATGGTAACAAATACTTATAAACCCAAAGTTCCAAAGTATAATCCGTATTCCCATCTAAAGCATCGGATGTCTTTCAAACTGCTTGGTACGATCAAACAAATACCGGTAAGTTACCAGGATTCGACCTTTTGTCGTGCCCAGACTTTCCGCGATGGCATGCATCTTAGGATTAAAATCGCCAATCCATTGCATTTCGTAGCTCTTATAACTTGTTTGGAATTGAATAATTTTCGCGCCCTCAACAATCATAAAAGTATCAACGCCTTTACCCTGATGCTCGGGAACTACACCAAAAACTAATCCTATGAATTTATCAATTTTCATCGTTTTTAACATGATGAAAAAACGGATTTTTTCAAGCAGCCCAAATTTCCCTTTTAACTTCCCGTATAGCTGATTGATATCCGGAATGTTGATCCACATCGCTACAGGTTCATTCTTGTAATAGACATACCATATTATTTTTTCATCAATGACAGGTTTCATTTTTCTGAAAAACAGCCGCATTTGTTTCTCTTCTAATGCTTTTCCTTCTCCATGTCTTACCCAGGCTTTATTGTAAACAGTACGGAAGTCTTCGGCATATTTGTCCAGCTGTGATATCTTCAAATGTTCTGCCCTGTAGTCAGGGTCGCTTGCTATCCTTGCATGCCGTTTGTAATACTTATCCTGCAATGTGACATGAACATTCATTGCATAGCACCATTGTTCGAAATAAGTTTGAAATCCATAGGTTTCAAACAACTCTTTGTAGTAGGGTGGATTGTAATTGGTTTTATAACCCGGAGAATAAAAACCCTGTATAAGTAAGCCCCACCAACTGTCTCTTTCTCCAAAGTTTATCGGCCCGTCCATTGCCTCCATGCCACGCTCCTGAAGCCATTTTTTTGCATGGTCGAACAGTAGGTTTGCAGCATCTTGATTATTACTGCACTCAAAGAAGCCAATGCCTCCGGTTGCCTGCCTTTCTTTTTTTGAAGTTCTTTCATTTATAAAAGCTGCAATTCTTCCAATGCAATCACCTTTATCATTCCAGAGTAGGAAACGGGTACATTGACCGTGTCGAAAAAATTTATTCTGTTTAGGATCAAAAACAGCGTTCACATCCTTATCCAGAGGCTGTTTCCAGACTTTGTCATGAGCATAAATGCGGCAGGGGAGAAGCAGAAATTCTTTTCGATCCTTTAATGTGCTTACTTCAG
>CAYHFJ010000069.1:12045-16092 GCA_964355885.1 uncultured Flavobacteriales bacterium | reverse complement strand
GGTAATCACTGCTGCTGATGAACGATCTTCCAGGCTGCAACATCCCGCCCGGATAGTAATCATTCACCGAACTAATCTCCGGAACGCTCCAATCAGCTATATTATTTCCTGTGCTATCGATGTAAACCTTTTTATCGGTGATTGTAGCCAATACGTTGCCTAAATGATTGGTGAGCTCGTATTGCTTAACTCCGATCCATGCGGAAACAGGATTTGATGCTGATGCAGTTGTGCATGATACGCATGTCACCATCGTATCTGCATTTAATACTCCTAGCCTTGAACTTCCATACATATTAAGTTCACGTAAGTTTAAGGTATCCTGATCATTCCATTCATAAGTAGCCAGGATATTGCCTTGCGCATCGCGAACATAGAATGTGAATAGGTTACCTGTGCCGGTATAAACTCTTTTCTCAATCCTGTTGCCGGAAGGATCATATCTGAATTTCAGGTTTACACTTGTATTTGAGTTTGCTATTGAATCCACCTTGCCGTAATTGTTCCAGGTTATGGTCAGCCCTTCTGCCACATCAGTGATTAAATTTCCTGAAGCATCGTAAAGATAGTTATTTGAACTCTGATCATCAATATCTGAAGAGTAATTTGAAGAGTTGACTGCATCATCTACATGTCTCAATTTATTGGTCAGAGTATCATAATTGTATGCCATGCTGTCCATTCCCAATGGTCCGGAATTACTTGTAGTACCGTTTCTAAGGTAGGTTTTGATGTTTCCATTAGGATCGTATTGAACACTTTCCTTATAATCATCAATAGCCGCAGCAAGATCCCATTCATTGGTGGAAGCATCTAATCCGGTGTAGGCAGTTTGTCCTTTCAGGCGGTTCAACTGATCATAGCGGTACGCATAGCCTACATTTGGATAATTCATGTTGTCATTAGAAAGAACAGAGTGACGAATATTACCATTGTACAATCCGTTTGTCATGCCGGTGCCATCACTATAACTTGCATCTCCAAAGGAAGAACCTCCCGAAGGGTTATAATTGGCCTCGAAATTATCTCCTCCGATCTGAGTGTAATCATTGTTAAAATAACCCAATGTGAATCCTAGCACATCCCGCGAGAAGGCATTGATCGTTCCCGAAGTAACTGCTTTTCCATCACCTCCCATTTCAAGATATGGTGATTGGACGCTTGCATTAATTCCCTTTAGCCAACCTTGAAGCGTATAAGCATAGTCTACTCCCTGTACTTTCAATTCGCCCAATTCGGTGCGTGCTAACGGACCATGCATATAATATACATAGTAGGCATCGCGATCCCATAACATTCCATCACGGCTCGTGAAGGCAGCTATCAAGCGATTATCATCATCATACTCATAACGATGAATGAATTGATCGATAGAATCTTTTTGATAATAAACTTCATTTACCTTTCCACTTATCAGATCAAACTCGTAGTTAATCCGCTTTAATCCGCGGTCAACGACATCGAGTGTTTTATTTTCCTGAATGACGGTTTTTACATTTCCACTGATGTCATAAGTATAATGCGTGGCACTATTGTAATTCACCGTATCGTTCAGGTCAGCATACGTTACGCTAACAACACGTCCTCTTAGGTTCTCCTGAGAGAAACCCGGGATTGAGAATTTAGGAACATCGTAATAGGTTCGGGTAATTTCAGTTTTTGTACAAGCTCCGATCCAGGAACTATAACTGGCAGCAACTCTTGCCGTATTGTCATTCATAGCCGATGGAGCACCAGATGCTTTTCCTACCTCAATTATTCTGTTTAACGCATCATAAAGAGTATAACTATAGGATGGAGAACCTGAAGCTTGCTTAGCATTCTGTGAAACAATAAGTCTGCCAACTCCGTCGTACCAAAACTTACTGGTTCCACCATCGGGTGTCTCTTGTTCCTTTACTGCATTCAACGAATTGAAGTTATAAACTGTGTTATAACCATTTTGCTGATAATGAGCTGTAGCACCCGGTACGTTTTTACGATAATTGTTAATGTCCTGCAGATCGGTTCCACTGAACGGAACTACACCATTCGGCGGAATGGTCTGGAAAAGATTTCCCGCCTGATCATAATAGTATAAAGTATAATGATATTCCGACAATGGTCCTTCATTGAAGAAATTTTCCTGCATGGAGTTCAGACAATGATCAACATAGGTATGTACAAATTCTCCTTTCAATGAATCAAGATATAATTCGTACTGATGAGCAGCAGCGCTGTAAGCTAATTGGATGAAGTCATCCAAACAATCCTCGGTGAGTATGGTATCTAAACCTACCTGGGGGAACATGTCTTTATCACAGAGATACAAAGATGAAGTATCAGGGTGACATTCCAACAACTGTGATTGGTACATGGCTTGTGTCCAGGATTGGCTCAAATATGTATTTAAGAAGTCTACGAGATTACCTAGCGTTCCGGTCTGTGAAAGATAGGCTTGGATAGCAGCATCCAGAGTATCGCATGGATCAGGCAATATATCGCATGAATCAAGACTGGCAATGTAGTCAGCCAATGAATAATGCAGACTAAGTTGATCATTCATCCAAACTTCGAACGGTGTTGGTGGTGTGATGCCTGCATTGTAAACTGCTGCCAATGGAGCTATGACCGGGCAAGGCAATGGCACGGGAATACCGCACGAATCCAACCATTGTATATAATCCCATTCACTGAGCGTTAAATCCAGTTGGGCATTAAACCAGGCCTCTAATGTTTGATGTGGATTGGCAAACAGGTATTCGTCATAATATAAAGCTGAAAGAGAATCGCAGTCTAATGTATCCGGATAGATTTCGCAACTATCCAGCAAATACAGATACCATGAGGAAGGATAATTCAAACCTAAGTAGTCATTGGCAAAAATGTCAAATGGAGACCATGGTTGCGGACCGCTTACTCTGAGGGAATCAATATACTCAAGAGTATCGCATGGCAACGGCAGTACAATTCCACATGAATCCAAAATTTGAACATACTCCATGTAGGAATAATTGAAGCCTGTCTGTTCATTCAGCCATTCATCCAACGGAGTGGAAATTGCATCGGCGACGTATTGAATATAAAGCGAATCATACATGAGGCAATCATCCGGATTTATATTGCAAGTGTCAAACCATTGATGATATTGATATGCATTGAGTGACAGGTCAAGTTGATTATTCAACCAGGAATACAAATCAATTGGAGGATGATCACTGATGTAATAAAAGTTGATATAAATTTGAAGCACACTGCAGTCGATTGGATTTAGCGTATCCTCATTGCAGGTATCCAGCAGATGTTGAACTTGCTGATAAGAGAGATTCATACCAGTATACTGACTCACCCATAAGTAAAAGAGTGGTAATGGCTGAGGCAATAAATTGTACAGATCAACCAATCCGGAAAGCGTATCGCATGGAATCAAAAGGTCTATTCCGCAGCTATCTAATAGTGCCCTATATTCCCAATAACTCAAGTTTAGATCCAATCTAGCCTCAAACCAAATTTCCAATGATGGCACACTTCCGGCAGCTATCCAATCTTCATAAAGGTGAAGGTAAAGATTACAACTTATACCGCAGTTTTCAATGAGTTGCCAATAATAAGCAGTTGAATACTCCCAACCGGTATGGTAGTCTATCCATTCAATGACAGTTACAGTATCTGTATGATAGGTTAATACCAGGTTTTGTAAGTAAGAACATGAATCGCATGTTGAATTTAAAGGACAAACTGCAAGGATACTGTCCCACTCGATATCACTATATCCTAATTGCAAAGTGTCATTTAGCCATTCCTTAAATGTAAGCGTAGAATTGCATGGATACTTCCCGCTTAGGAGCTGAAGTGAATCACAAGAGATGCAATGGTATTTCCAGGCAGAATCCAAATTACAGCTATCTAGTTTGACAAACCAAGTTGTAGTGCTAAAGGACCAACCGGTTTGCAAATTCAACCATGCAGTTAGGGAAGTCGTATCACATGGATAGGCTTCCATTGCGATTCGAATAAATTCGCAAGAGTCGCAAGTTTGAACTAGTGGACACTCAACAAAAATACTAT
>CAYHFJ010000069.1:0-11945 GCA_964355885.1 uncultured Flavobacteriales bacterium | reverse complement strand
AATCACAAGTGATGCAATTCTCCTTCCATTCTATATTACAACTATCCAGTTTTACTATCCATGTAGAAGTGCCAAAAGTCCAACCGGTCTGTTGATTTAACCAGGCAGTCAGCGACATACTATCACAGTCGTATGTCGAAATTGCGATGTTTATAAATTCGCAAGAGTCGCAAGTTTGAACTAGTGGACACTCAACAAAAATACTATCCCATTCCAGATCGCTGTATGCAAGATTCAATGTGTCATTGAGCCACTGCTTGAAAGTACGTAAGGTATCACATGGATATTTTCCTTGATATAGTTCTAGCGAATCACAAGTGATGCAATTCTCCTTCCATTCTATATTACAACTATCCAGTTTTACGATCCAAGAAGAAGTGCTAAAAGTCCAGCCAGTCTGGGAATTCAGCCAAGTGGTAAGAGAAACTGAGTCACAAGGAAAAGTTTCTACTGCTGTTTGAATACGATCACAAGAATCACAGGTTTGAATTAGTGGACAATCTGCTAGAATACTTGTCCACTCATCAGCACTGTAACCAAGTTGAAGGGTATCGTTCAACCATTGCTTGAATGTTAACGGGCTATTGCATGGATATTTTCCTGAGTAAAGTTTAAGTGAATCACATGAGATACAATGATTTTTCCAAAGTGAATCCAGATTACAACTGTCCAGCAAAGTAATCCAACTACTTGTAGATTTTGTCCATCCTGAATGAGAGTCAAGCCAAGATTTTAGACTTAATGTATCACATGGATAAGATTGAACAAATGGAGTGATGAACTCACATGAATCACACACTGTATCCACAACACAGTGTGTCAACAAATATTGCCACTCATCCACTGAAACACTAGTACCAAGGTAGGTACTTAACCAAGTGATAAAATTGGTATGTGTTTGACAACTGTACAATTGAGCAAGATCTTGAATCGAATCACATGATGGGAGACATTCAATCGAATTAATCTCAAAATTACAGGTGTCCAGAATATAAATCCATTGGCTGGAAGAATAACTAAAACCTGTATGGGAGCTTAGATATTGTGCTATAGTTGAATCTGTACAAGGATACTGATTCAGGAGGGCTCCAATCCCTTCACAAGTAACAGGTAGACATGGAACTACAAAACCACACTCATCAATCATTTGAGTCCAATGCATTTCAGAAAGATTCCACCCACTAATATAATTTAACCATAAAAATACAGGTGGCTTATTACATGTGTAGTCATCTATCCAGCATTTTATAAAACTGCATGAATCAACTACTACTCCACATTTCTGAAATAATGCAGCTAGTTCTACTAAAGAAAATTGGTCTGAAAATCCCAAAGAAAACAAATATTTTAGATAACCGGATTCTTCTATTTGTGCCCCACAATCAGCAATTACTTCAAGAGTTGGAAGGTTTTTACAATCACAAGGAAATTCTAACGCACAATGTTCCAGCATGATGATCCATGCTGAATCAGAAAAATTATAGTTAAAATATCCATTTAGAAAGGCTGTTAATGATTCCTGGCCACAATTGTAACCACTCAGAGCAGTATTCAACTCTTCACAGCATGGCAGCTCAGTACATTGTTGAATCAAGTACATCCAATGAACGTCAGATAAATTCCATCCGCTATGTGAATTCAAGTATTGAATAAAGTCATTATCAATACAATCAAATTCGGATGAATAGGTTTGTAACCAGCAAGTAACAATTTCACATGTGTCCAATTCCATACAATTGGCTAACAGATAATCCCATATCTGTGGAGAAAAATTTGAAGAGAAATTACTATTTAACCACGAATAAAATTCTCCATCATTACAAGTCCATTCTTGAACATCTACTTTAATTGATTCACAGTCAAAGCAGGGTACCGTTAAATCACAGAGTTCCATCAATCTGATCCAAACTTCCTCTGACCATTCTACGTTAAAGTTTGAATTTAAATATTTAGTTAGAGTTTGCTTTCCATTGCAGTCAAAATTATCCAATTTGTCACTGAGATCCTGACAAGGAAGCAGGATCACTTCACAGTTTTCTGCCCAAGTGAGGTATTGTTCAATACTATAATTTAAATTTAAATTAGTATTCATACAACTGACAAACGAAGCGTAATCGCTATTACAATCATTGAATGCATTCTCTAAAGCTTGGCAATCTTGCTCACATTCTGGAATTGAAAGCTCACAAAAGGCCAGCAAAATCAAATATTCTGCTTGAGAATAATTCCAATTTATTCCATTATCCTCAAAATACTGATTTAAAAAATCAGCAAGTGGGGGACAAAATTCAAATTCGTCATGAAAAGAGTTATAAGCATCGATTGCGTGTTTTAATGTATCACAATCAACATAATCGAAAGTTGGAACTATCGGTTCTCCCCTCCTCTGACCAGTCGGATTATCATTGGAATACTGATCATTTGTTTTAGATTTCTGAACTTGATCCTCTGTAGAACCAAGGAGTGTGTCTTGTGCAAAATTCATCCACTTTGAATTGCTACTTCCTATATTATCGGTGTGTGTGGGAATAAATTTCGTGACACTTGCTGTGAGATTGTGTATAAATTTTTCAGAGGAAGGGCTAACTGAACCAGAACTACTTTGTAATAAACCTGCATCTTTCAGTGTTTGCAGTGGCGGCAATAAAGAGTTCGCCAAACCGGTACGATTATCTGAATTTTCATTAAAATCTATCATCTCCGGTTGGGTGCCTTCTTGCAATAATCCTTGCTTTCTTTCGTCGTGTTTTGGAAAGACGGTTCTGATTTTTTTCAACTGCTCTTCCCGCTCCTTTCTGATTTGCTCGTATTGATTTTTAATATCTTCGTTAGATGATTTACTTTTTATTGTTGAGGGAGTGTTCGGCGTACTGACTTTCAATTTGTTTGAATCTTGGCCTTTTATAAAGCCATTTTGTCCATTTGAACTTGTTCTAGGCAAAATTCCAGGTACGTAGGGAATAGAATCAGTGGAATCACAATTTGCAATCCAGGCAGCATACTGTAGATAGTTATAATCTAATCCAAGGGTGCCATTCATCCACGTTACAAAAGTATCTGCAGAGAGTCCACTGACGTAGAATTGATTTCGCGCTGTATTTATAATGTCGCAGGACAAGAAACCGGTATTCAATGAGTCAAAGGCGCAGTTATAAATCCAAATAGCATAATCTCTGTATGAGAATTCCAAACCCAATTGTTGATTCAAGTATTCATCTAATGAAAGCGTATCAGTGGTGCCCAGGTAGTCTGCAAAGCCTTGTCCTACAATCTCACAATTCAAGGAGTCAAAAGCGATAGATGTGTCACTCTGACATGCATCTAAAAAACTATAGTAGTCGGACGCTTGAAGGTGATAACCAAAATAAGTATTGAGATACGATGCAATCATTGCATCGCCATCAGTCCCTGCGTAGGCCAAAAAGTAAGTGTCCTTAAAATAAGTAAAAGCATTTTCTACACTATCACAAGGCAAACATTCGCCGCAACTTAACACTTGGGGTAATTCAAAAGCTTCATGAACATTTTTACAAACAGTATCACGACAATGCTGTTTTATTTCATTCAACTGAGAAACTGTGAGCACACTGCCATAATTTTCTGAAAGAAATACAGCAAAAGAATCAAGCTCCCAATTTCCTTTCAAAGTAAACATAAGAGTAAATAAGGAGTCGAACTTATTACAATTGCACTCTGTTGGTTTTGGAAAAACAACATCCTTAGTTGACATTGATCCAATTCCTGATGAACCGTAAGGGCGTGGCGAAGTAATAGCAAGTGCGTTACAAGTAGGATTGGCTTGAGATACTCCTAATACTTGTTCTATTGCAGCTTGAAAGGTTCCCGGGAATAATGGGTCACCTGGCGGGACAGTGCTTGATCCTAGAGGATGTTGCATATCACAACCATGTTCACAGATCTCTTGGAACTTGTCTAGTAGTAAAGTAAGATCAGAGCTACTGATATTACCGCATGACTCATACAATTTTTGAGTCCATGCAGATCGGTAGGATCTGCAAGTTGATTCACATACTGAGTCAAGTTGAGAAACTGCCCAATTCACTGCCTGAGTACTATCTGAAAACTGCAAAGGATGACTAGAGCCTACATGATTAAAACGAGGCGTTTTAGAAAAATAATCAGAATTACATGTCGGGCCACTGCAACTTGTACCATGACCAAAGGGCTGGTATGCTGCAAGTGAGCCTCCAACACAATAATTTCCACATGCTACCGGCACATCACAAGTGTTTCTTACAAAATATCCTTCCCGCTGCGCAAAAATTTTATCCTTCTCGAAAAGATACATGGCACGAAAAGCAAGCCATGCAACATTCTTGTCGCCTTCACACAACAAATCAATATTCAATGAATCGGTACAAGGGTTCATTGAAGTCGGATAGCCGTGTGCTGCAGTTGCAATTGCCAACTGCCACATAGACAGGGTAAAACTTGCACATATAGTATTATAAGGAGGAGATGGTGTTACTGATTTATAATTATGCATCATTCCTTGAAATGCATTACTGGAACTTTGTCCATCCAGATTGTCAAAGTAAGGATCCTTATTTGATGATGTTAGGGGCATCCAAAAACCGGAATCTAATGCCTCTTGATACGTGAATACATCGAGCATTCTATTATTATATTCATGAGAGGCTGAGTTTTCATCACAATATTTTAGATAACAATATTCCGGGTGTAACTTTAAAAGGCTGTTTGCCCAAGACTCATCAAAAAAATCAATAAATTCATTAAGTGATAGCTCATTCGGCGTCTTGGTTCCAAGTAACGTTTGGACATAAATATCAACACCGTACTCATCTTTAAAAATAATGTCTTCATATCTGGCCTTGGTCCCGAGCCAGAAAAGTACAGACGAACGGTCCATCGAATAATTGCGATTCCCTAATGTGTCCTCCAGGAAATCAAAGTACTGCCCACCAGGAGAAACATCATCGACCATAATTTGCCTTAACATATCACAAATAGCCAATGGATTACAAATCCCCATACACTTTTGATATTCTTCATTATAAATATCATAAGCATTTAAGGTGTCAACCTCAGTCCAATCAGCAGATAAAGGGTCTGCTGAAGTAAAGAAATTTTCAAGAAAAGTCGCACTATCTCCTATTTGATCCAAGCACGTTTCGCAGGTCAAACCACAACCTGACGAGTCAATAAGTGACAAGGCTCCATCTAAAAAAGTTTGGAAACTATCACAGGTATTTTCGCGAATAAATTTATCGGTGTAAAAATCAAGCGCTTCTTTGGAGACTGTAACTTCTCTGGAAATAAAATATGAGCCTACTGTAAGATTTACTTGGAACGTATCTATGACAGATGAATCCATCGATACGCATAGTGTGTCAAAGAAAATGGAATCATTACTGGGAATTCTGAAATTTTTATATGCTTTCTCAGCAATCGGAACGATAGTAAATAGATCAGGACTACAGGTAGAACTTATCTTGATACGGATGTCATAATAGCAATCGTAGCAGATATCAGAGTCATTACAGTTTTTCAATAACAAAGACTCGGGAAATAAACTGTATGAAAAAGTATAGGTACCATCCGTCTTTGCCAGAAAAGAAGTGTTACTCATTCTAACTTCATTTTCTATATGATTGTTCTCCAGAAGATAGGTTCTGATGATGGTATCAGCTTGGTATTCCGGAATAGTATCAAGATTGTGTGGCGGTTGTCCGGTGAGTGCTGTTGCTACTACTCTATCCTTAGAATCTTTGTATGAAACGCTTCCTTGACCATTTGGGTCAACGACTAAGGTTTGAGTATAATGTGATGAATCCCCGGCATCATTTCCAAAAAGGCGATCTAATTCACCTTGAGAGGGCTTACCATAAAAATATTTAGTTTCATGCCCGGAGCTAAGAGTAAGATCAGGCCCAACTCCCCCTTGTCGACTTATCCTACCTGTATTGTCAGGTGTGTATTCTGTAATAGAAAACGGATAGCCAAAAGACTCAGGGATATATTTAAAGGGTGCTTGATTATACAATGGATTAGTGGAAGAATAGTATCGAGCCGCACCTGAGTCAGTCAATAAAGTGCCAGGCGTGATTCCACAACCTGAAGTGTCAAAGTCCTGCCAATTATAAGGTAGGCCAGCATTATTGATATTAAACTTATCAAAATATTTTATTTTAGGATTAAAAGAAGGTGATGGTAAAATTTGTGCAGCAGGACGTCCCTGAAAATCGTAAATTGTTTCAGCTACAATGGAAGTATCTACAGAATTAATTCTGGTAACTGATTGACGGTTCCTGTTTGATCCATCAAAGTAAGAAGTTACTTGTTTTCTCTTACCTGCTTCAGCAAAACTTACACTGGATTGCCAGGTAAGATTGGGTTCATGCCAATTGAGATGCACCATATTTGAATAAGCCGTATTCCAAGGAGAGGTGGTTCTGGCATAACCAGGTAATTGAAGTACACCTCTGACACGGAAAAGCAAATAACCTGAGGTATATATCAATGGAATTCTATATTCCAATCCTTCCACGGATACTCTGCTGGAATTATTCCTCCATAAGGAATCCAAGTATAAGGAATAATTACTGACACTTAGTAACTTGCCCACTAAACTGCTATCATCAAAAAACGTCCATTCCAAATCATAGAGTTTTATATCGGGAATCGGATTCCAGGCAATTGTGTATTCACCACGTTCAACATCAAACTGAGAGTTAGTAGAATTAAAATTAACGAGGGTGCAATCCCATAGATAAGTTCTCAAAATTTCTATATCAGCGGCTAAACGAAACATGGCAGGCGGTACAACTCCACCTCCTCCTTGTTGAAAAGAGACATTCAATATAGTGGCCTGAATTTTGTAAGTATCTTGAAAATACCAGATTGCGCGATTATTGTAAGGTTTGTTTAGTGTCGTATCAAAATGTATGGAAAGATCTATGGTATCAGTATGAGACACATTGGAAGAATCCCAACGCTTTACTTCTAATGTTATTTCACAATAAAAAGTGTCATTGAGCATATTTGTGGCATGAGGGTCAATTTCAAATGTCAAAATACCTTTGGAAAAATAAATACTGTCAATATCATTCCAAGCACCTGTTAAAAACTTATCATCAGCGACAGTTAATACGCTATCAGTTTTAACATTGGTACCTGAAAGCCAGTCATTAAAAGTTTCAACTTGCGCATTGGTTAATGACGGTATCAATAATATAAACAATAAAAATGTTTGAATCCAACAAGGAGTATGTTTTTTGGAATCCATAATATTAAAATCTTAAATTGTTGAGCAAAGTATAATTCTTAAATTCTGGGGTGAGATCCACCTGAGTGTTTCGAATTGCCACATATTTGTCAATACTAAATTTTGTAGCAGATACGCTTTCACTGACTTTCTGATTGACATAAATCATTTTAATTACAGGGATGATGTCATAATCTTCAGTGGCTGGTGTATTATAATATATGAGCACAGTATTGAGCAGAAAAGTTCTTGTGTTGTATTTAATCACTACAGAATCGATACCTTCATTTATAAAAATGAAATTGAAACTGGAAAGTTCCTTCGTAACAATTCGCTTTTTTATTTTGACATTGGACGCTTTTGCCATCGAGTCAATAAATGAAAATGAAAGTTGATCAGTATTAATATCGTTATCTTTTCTTGCCAGTTGAATAGATTTATTGTTTTCACTCACCGATAGAATGTAATTTTCATTTGAGATTGTTTTGACCCCTTCCAGTTCAATATTCATCATATTTTTGGCAAGACAATACTTACCAATACTTGAATCTATAGGTTGACTCATATTGGATCTGTCGTAAAATAAAATTCGCATGCTATACTCAATTTGACCTTTCGGAGAGTAGTAATTATTTCGAATTTTATAAAAATCAACCGTATCGATTTGAGCATAACTATACCCAAAATTCAAAAGGGAGAATAAAATATAGAGGGCTATCCGAATTCTCATTCTAAAATCTATTTATTGACGTTTGTATGCGGATCTGGACTCTTTCAATGTCATGATTCCACGCTCTGTTTCCTTCTTTACCCTGACCAACAAACCTTCATCATTGTATTCATAGAAAGTTGCGTAGTTGTTTTCGTCCAACTCCGCCATGAGCTTTAAGCTTCTTGGATTATAGACAAAGGATTTCATGTTAGCATGATAAGGATGCAGGCGTAAGTCATCAAAGTATGCTCCTTTTGAACCACTGTGTAGTTTTACAATGATACCTGTCGCTGTCGAAGGGACATCAAATATACCCTCAAAACGCTGCCAGCCCTCCACCACAACTCCAGTGGGATAAAATGCAAATTGCTCGCTTGCTCCTGTGAAATAAACCTCTACTGAATCTTCAACATACCCGTATTGACCGCATAATTGAGGTTCTCTTACCCATCCACTGATTACATACCTTCCTGAATCCGGAGAGAATCTTTCCATGCAACCATTGTGGAGGTAATATGCTCCCAAATTCAAATTGCGTGTAAAGAGAGAATCTTCTCCCTTATACATTATCTCTCTGTACACCATCGCAGAATAACTTGAATCAACAAACAGACTATGCATACCAGAGTGCGCTACTGTATCGGTAATAAATCTATGGTTTGAGTCCAGATCATCCACAAAGTTCCAATGTTCAGCTTCGCATGGGTCTTGACAGGAGCTTCTGTATTGATAATCCTCGAAATTATCATTGGCTATTTGTTTGTTTCTACTATTTGAGGAAATGGCTTTTGCCAAGGAAAGATTATACCCATACAGTGCCGCTGAATAATTATTTAGCACATTTTTATTTTCAATCTCAGCACCTAATCTGTTAATGCGGGTAGTGGTACTTGCATTTACCCATTTATCATCATTGGAAGGGCCGGTGTTCTGCCAAATCCTGTACAAAGCACTATAATTCCAAAAAGGCGAATAGCTAGCAAAAGGACCTCCGGTTCTAACTCTAGCAGTACCTGTTGCTGGCAGCCTACCTACATCATAGTTCCAGGTCTTATATGGGTGCCAGTTATTTAACATACCAGAGAGATAAGGATTGAAAAGTACTGAATCATTCATCGTTGGACTTTCACACGTTACAATGCAATTTTTACATTCTAAGTTAAAAGAAACCGAATCTGTGTGATTCACGCCTACATACACTTTTGTCCATGACGAATCCGTCCCTAAGGGTTCAATTATTTGCAATGAATCTATATTGATAGCATTACCTGAAAGTGTGTTCATGAGCAAAACACAGTTTCCAAAAAGCCATCCGGAATTTTTTACTGTATCTCTATAGTCGTGACTCTTTCCGCAAGTGACCCAATGACCAAATCTCATTTCATCAACATCCTGCCCATTAATTGTATCCGGTTGGCATTGACAATTGCATGTTCTGTAAAGGTCACCTACAGTCATACCATGGCAGGGGTACTTAAATAAATTAGTTGAATGGGTCTGATTATAATTTAAGACTAGATTAATGAAATTATCAAGACAGATGTTTGGTCGAGCCGTTTCGCATTCAAGGTTAGTTAAATCTGTACAATTAATTTTCCATTTATCATTGTATTCAAGGGCATTAGCTTGTAAAATCTTTGTATTACTGGTCACTGCAAATTTTAGTGAACTAGGATTGGTAGAATCAATTGGAGGTGAATGCAGCGTTGTTAAGTTTCCAACAGAAATTGATGACATATTCTTACGACCAGGTTCGATGACTTTTAAATCACAGGTAATTAGGTTATCATTGACATCTTTTACCGTAGCGAAAACATTATCTTTAAATAGGCGCAAACTTCCACTATAAATTGTACCAACGGTTAATGTAACATCAGTAGCTATGCCATTGACTATTACTAGAATTTTATCTCCTTCAGCAAAACAGTCATAAGCAGCACTAATGTCTGAGACAATACCATTGGAGACTTGAACATTTCTCAATGTAACTCCTGCATTGGTATATGCAGGTCTCATATTTCGATAAGCCCAATGTGCAGGATAAGTCCAATCAAAGACAGGATCACTAAAATCATTTTGAGTTTTCGTAAGTAATACTTCACCAGTTTCCGCATCATAGCAAATATTTTCTGTTTGAATGGTAGAGCCATCTTTGGTCGCAACAACCCTATCTAAGATACCTGTTCTATGGGATACCTTCATTCCAACCGCAGATCTGAATTGAACATTTTCCTTTGTGATTTTTGGTATAATAGGAGGAATAATAATAAAAAGTGGAATGAAGCCCAGGGGCAAGATCATAGATTCAAAATTAATGTCTGCTCCAATTCCACTGATATCGGTCTCTTGTTGTCTCATGTCCATACAGAAATCAATGTCTTCTGCAATGGGGACATTTTGAACAATTACACCATCGGGCTGAATCACATCAGCTTTAGGTGTTATCCGATTCCTGCCTTTAAAATTTTCAGTCTTGTAATAATAATATACACTTGATATCTCATGACCCATTGAATTATAAATTTTAGTTGCTTTTTGCTTTCCATGCATATCGTTTAACTCCACGCTATAACCTTGACTTACCAACCACTTCTCTTTCGAAAAAGCTGATCCTAAAAAGGACAATTTAAAAGGAGGCTTTAACTTTCTGGATTCAGGATCAGTCCGCCCTGTGAAAATAGGATAGTCCCGGGCAGTGTAAAATTGATTTATGGTATGCCCTGTCGCTGTTCTGGTGATATGTTCATTACTTGTACTGGCAACCAGAACTTGAGAATAACCAACCACAGGAGCAGGAAAAAATGATTCACCAAAAGGTTCCTCCATATAGTAATGATCATTTTCAATCATCGGACGTTTCACTTCATATCTTACAGGCTGCTTTAATGGGTTTTCGTCTCCTCCAACATTGGGTTCCCAAATTGCTACACCTGTACTTTGGTTTCGTCCATTACTTGTATCTGAATAGAAATACTCTTGTCCATATTCCTTACCAACACCGCTTGGTGCCATGTTATCCCAATTATCATTAATAGTTATTTTCTTAACTCGGCTACCGCCACCCAATTTATGAAAGTCACCATTATTTAACCTCACCCATGATTTATTAGACTTGATTTTTTTTGCCCATTTTCTTTTAACTGCATGATCATTGAAACCCTGGATCATAGTTATTATATCCCCAAATGAACTAATTAGTCCTATGATTGCATCTCCAAGATTATTTCCAGGATCTGAACTTCCGGGATAGGCTAGTTCTGGGAGATTGTTTTTTAAATATTGCCAGCCATCGTGAGAAATTGCATGATAATCGTTTTTGAAATTCTTGAGCTTTACCCAGATACAATTTGAGCTATGAGTTCCGTACCAGTCACCGCTTTTATCAATTTTAGCATAACCTGACATGTAATCATATTGTGAGGAGTGTCCTAAATCAATGTTCATCCGGTAAAACAACTCATCAATACCTGTCAGATACTTTGAAATAATATCGCCTGTGTTGTCTCCTACATTGAGAACTATAATGTTGTTAACAGTTGAACCATCATAAAGTAAATTACCAGGAGTATTTAATGTAGTTGTACCACTTTGAAGTGTGGTGAATCCTTCAATAAAATGCATTTGTCCAGCTCTTCGATCTTGTACGTATGCATAGTCATCAGATTCCAGTTGAACTGATACTCTTCCACCACTTGGCAGGTCGATGCTCTCAAGATTATAAGCACGACTGTAATTGTTAGTAAAAGTTGTGTCTTGAAGTGTATAGGGAAATTCAGCATTAGAGACATTTAAATTCGCTGACGAGTTGTCCTTGTAGTTACCCCAACGATCATAATTTTTCATTCCGTATGAAGGATTGAAATTGTTATAGGAAAACTGATAGCTGGAAAGTTGCCCTTTTGTATTAGAGCCATAGGTGAAGTAGACTTTTCTCAACGTAAGTTTTCCATGATTCGCATTCACATTTGGATCTTGTACGTAGTAACT
>CAYHFJ010000068.1:0-16128 GCA_964355885.1 uncultured Flavobacteriales bacterium | reverse complement strand
CGGATCAGGAAAAGTGATGTATGCTTCGGGGAGATCTGTTTACAAATCTCAGGATGCGGGTAAAACCTGGATTCAATTGAATAATCACGGACTTCCTACGGATACTTTAGTGAAGAGAATTGAAGTTGCTTGTTCGCCTTCCTCCCCATCAACATTGTATGCGCTGGTAATTTATAAGAATGCAAGAAATAGCGATATCTACATCTCTGCAGATGATGCAAAAAGTTTTCAAAAAATTGTTTCAGCCCAATCAAGTCCTGAGTGGCGTACTGCCATGGTTGTTGATCCTGTTAATTCATCACTGGTTTATTTCTCTGCAGGTAACAGGGTACATCGCCTGTATCAGAACAGTAATGGATGGAGACAGGAGTATACAGGTGGATTTATTCATGATGATGTGCATGAATTAACCTATCCTTCCGAGGGCCGGAAACTCTATGCAAGCACAGATGGGGGAATCCATTCTTCGGTAGATTCAGGTAAAACATGGCTTGATCTGAGTGCCGGATTACATATAGCAGAATGTTGGTCAGTAGCTGTTTCCCAGACCGGTCCGATTTCAGTCATCAGCGGATTACAGGATTGTGGCAGCATTCTTTACCGAAGTTTTCCTGATAGTGCAGATGGATGGTGGATTGTTCGTGGAGGTGATGGAATGGCTACTGCCATCGATTATCAGGATGAATACATACTTTATTCGAATGATGGAAATAATAATCTGATCAGTCGTTCGATTGATGGTGGTGTAAGTTGGTCCGGAAATTTGTTGCCAACCAGAAACGAAACTGCTATTTATCAAAGACCCTTTGTGATTGACCCATCCAGAAAAGGTGTAATTTATACCGGTTTGCAGAATGTGTATAAGAGTACAGATTTTGGTGACAGCTGGATCAGATATTCTGATTTTAACTTCTTGTCTAAAAATGACAAATTGGTCGCTTTAGCTTTAACACCTCAAGACAGCAATGTCTTTTATGCGGCATTTGTAAATCCTGTATGGAGTAAGGATGTGGAGAAAAAAATATTCAAGACAACAGATGGAGGTAAAAACTGGCTTGACGTTTCAAAAGGACTTACAGGTGTCGCATGGACAACCATCACTTCGCTTGTCATCGATCCGGAGAATATGAATACAGTCTATGTTGGTTTTAGAGGAGGATGGGTCTATAAAATTATGAGAAGTACAGATGGCGGTGCAACATGGGAAAACTATTCAACAGGGCTCGGAGATGATGCTGACGTTAACGCATTAATTGTCGATAAGAATGTATTTCATACAGTGTATGCTGCAACACATACCGGTGTTTATAAACGAAGTAACGAGGATGGCGCTTGGATTCGGTTAGGATCAGGTTTGCCACGGGTAGTAGTCTCTGCACTTGATATTCGTTTTGACAGCAAGACACTTTATGCCGGTACTCATGGCCTGGGAATCTGGTATATAGGTCTGGAGGAATAAAGTGCGATAGTCTGAGTTCTTGTTTTTTTTCAGAGGTGCTGATATTTAGTACATTTGTTTAATTCCTGAAACGGCAATGGAATTTCCTGCTTCCGGCAATTTGATTCACCAATAAATCTGAGAATAAATATTGAATTACAAAAAAACAATACTTGTAACAGGAAGCAATGGGCTTCTCGGGCAGAAAGTTATTTATGCGCTCAGGAATATTCCTGAACTGCGATGTGTCAGCACCTCACGTGGCACAAACCGAATGCTGGCACAGGATGGATACATTTATGAGTCAATGGATATTTCTGATCCGGAGGAAGTATCAAGGATCTTATCAAAATATCGACCGGATGCCATTATCCATACGGCCGCGATGACAAATGTAGACGCATGTGAAATCAACAGAGAAGAAGCAAAAGTTCTTAATATAGATGCTGTAAATTATCTGGTAAATGCATGCAAAAAGGATAACATACATCTTGTACACCTCAGTACTGACTTTGTTTTTGACGGGGAAGATGGTCCTTACATTGAGACAGATACTGCCAATCCTTTGAGTTATTACGCTGAGACAAAGTATGAGGCGGAGAAGATAATTATTCAGAGTGGAATTTCTTTTTCGATTATCCGGACTATTATTATCTATGGTGTCGTTGATGATAATAGTCGTTCAAATGTTGTATTGTGGGCAATAAATGCTTTGAGGGATGGTAAAACGATTACCGTAATTAATGATCAGTTCAGATCACCTACTTTAGCGGAAGACCTTGCTGATGCCTGTGTTAATGCGGCTATAAAAAAAGCTCTTGGAATATTTCATGTTTCCGGACGCGAATTAATGTGCATTCTTGATATAGTAAAAATCACTGCTGATTTTTTTCAACTCGATTCAACTTTTATAAAATCAGTTTCATCAGCCGAGTTAAATCAACCGGCAAAACGCCCGCCCGTTACCGGTTTTATTATTGAGAAAGCACAAAGAGAATTGGATTTTCGTCCGCGTAGCTTTCTGGAGGGATTGGCCATTGTGAAAAAACAGCTTTTATTGGTTGCACGCTGAGATTGACTTTTGTTTTTTTGTCGCGAAGCAGAATTTAATTTTCAAATACATCTTGAAGAAAAACAAGAAGAGTCCATTTCAAAAAGGATGGAAGGATTATCTATCATTCTCAACCCGGGAGAAATATGGGATCTATCTTCTTCTTTTTATTTTTTTACTTCAAATTAGTTTCACCTACTATCTAAACTTCACACTGGAAGAACCGGAAAATGACAGTGGAGAATGGCTGAATGATTCGGCACTTGCGTGGATGCAATTTCAGGAAATGGCCATTGAAGAAAGAGATATTCAGAAAAGGGAATTTTCTGATAAGAAGAGTGATTTTCAAGTGCCCGTTTATTTTCATTTTAATCCGAATACTTGTTCAGGTGAGGATCTGCAACGATTAGGGTTGAATTCACGACAGGTCAAGACGATCTTAAAATATCGATCATACGGAACCGGGTTAAAAAGTAAATCTGACTTCAGGAAAATATATTGCATCAGTACTCCGGAATTTCTGAGACTTGAACCATGGATTGATTTACCTGACACGTTTATTTATAGTCATACATTTAAATCAGGTAAGAAGGAACCGAAGCAAATAGTTCCCATCGATCTTAGTCTTACCGATTCAATTGAATTGTTGAGACTCCCGGGTATTGGTCCTGCATTTGCACGTAGAATTATAAAATTCAGAGATAGATTAGGGGGGTATTCTGGTATTGAACAAATAAAGGAGGTTTGGGGTATGACAGACAGTTTATATCTAGTCATCGCTCCACATCTTTCTATTTCTGATTCGACACCCGCGAGTATTGCGATCAACTCAATCACACTAACTGAGTTAGGGAAACATCCCTATGTTGGGTTCACTATTGCTAAGGTAATAGTAAGCTATCGTGAGCAGCATGGTTCTTTCAAGACAATTGATCAGTTCAGTCGTGTGCCTTTGGTAACTGAGGAAATCTTCCGTAAACTTGCCCCTTATCTGGATCTTGAAGAAAAATAATTAGGTCGCGTTTGATTTAATTGATTGATTTTTTTTCATTTCGATTCTGATAGTTTTGGAATGTGATCAGCAAGAAATTTAATCAGAGAGCAATCGCTTATGAAATCAATTGAGAACCGTTTAAAGGAATCCATTCGTGATATACCTGATTTTCCAAAGCCGGGAATATTATTTAAAGACATCACACCGATCCTGATTGATGTGCAATTATGTAAAGATATTGTAGACGAAATTTACATCCGGTTTCAGGGAATAATGATTGACGGAATTGTTGGTGTGGAGAGCAGAGGATTTCTGTTTGGACTCATGTTAGCCCAGAAATTTAATGTACCCTTCGTGCCTATTCGAAAAAAAGGGAAACTCCCCTATAAAACAATTTCTTATGAGTATTATCTTGAATACGGCAGTGCTATAATGGAAGTGCATGCTGATGCTATTAAATCAGGCATGAATTTTTTGGTACATGACGATTTGCTTGCAACCGGCGGAACTGCGGCGGCGGCAGCGGAATTGATCAAAATGCAAAACGCGACGGTAGCCGGCTTTGCGTTTCTTGTCGGGCTGGACTTTCTTAATGGAAAGGAAGTTCTGAAAAAGTATTCAAATGAGGTAAAAATACTGGTGAGTTATCAGTAAAAACTATAGATTTTCATTTGCTAATTTGTAGTTAGTCTGGAATGAATCCGGTAATTTTGTCGCAAGATATTCTTCAATATTTTGCAGACAATCATGCATCAATTGAAAAATTAAACGAATTTTGAAATAAAATAAATAATGGACTTTAATCAGACTGAAAATCAGGGAATGATCGCGGAGACCGTGAGGAAGTTTGCAGACACATCTATTCGTCCAAAAATGATGGAATGGGATGAAGCGCAGGTTTTTCCTGTAGACACTTTTCGAAAAATGGGGGAACTGGGTTTGATGGGAATACTTGTTCCACATGAATACGGAGGAGCTGGCTTGAATTATTTTGAATATATCACTGCTATCGTCGAGATCAGCAAGGTTTGTGGTTCAATCGGACTTTCAATGGCTGCTCACAATTCACTATGTACAGGACATATTATGCAGTTTGGGAATGAAGAGCAGAAGAAACAGTATTTACCCAAGTTGGCATCAGGAGAATGGATAGGTGCATGGGGATTAACTGAAGCTAATACTGGAAGCGATGCCATGCGTATGAGTTGTGTGGCAAAACAAGATGGAGACTATTGGGTGATTAATGGCGCGAAAAACTGGATCACTCATGGGATCAGTGGAAATGTGTCTGTTGTACTGGTGCGTACCGGAGAATTACTTGATTCTCGTGGTATTACAGCATTCATCATTGAACGTGGAACGTCTGGTTTTAAAGCCGGTAAAAAAGAGAACAAGCTCGGAATGAGGGCTTCAGAAACAGCAGAAATGATTTTTGAAGATTGTAGGGTACATAAAAGTCAGATTCTCGGAAAAGAGGGGGAAGGTTTTATTCAGGCTATGAAAGTATTGGATGGGGGAAGAATTTCAATTGCTTCCCTTGCCTTGGGAATTGCCAAAGGGGCCTACGAAGCGGCTTTAAAGTATTCCAAGGAAAGAGAGCAATTTGGTAAGCCAATTTCTCAGTTTCAGGCTATAGCTTTTAAGTTGGCAGACATGGCCACTCAGATTGAAGCAGCTGAATTGCTCATATATCAGGCAGCGGATTTAAAGATAAAAGGGCAAAAATGTGCTAAAGAAAGTGCTTTTGCCAAGTATTATGCTTCGGAGGTTTCGGTGAAAGTGTCCACAGAAGCAGTGCAGATTTTTGGTGGATATGGCTATACAAAGGATTTTCCAGTTGAAAAATTCTACCGAGACTCAAAGTTGTGTACCATAGGGGAGGGTACATCTGAAGTGCAGAAACTCGTTATTTCAAGAGAAATACTTAAATAACTTGTCATTCTGAAACAAAATTTTTAATTTCGCAGTCCAAATTAATATTACACATGATTATCGTACCAATCAAAGAAAACGAATCCATCGACAAAGCTCTTAAAAAGTTCAAAAAGAAGTTTGAACGTACAGGAGTGGTTCGTGAACTCCGTCGTCGTCAGGCATTTGAAAAACCATCTATTGCACGCCGTCAGGAAATTATTCACGCACGCTACCTGGATCAGTTGAAGCGCGAAAATACCCTGTAAACCCTTGTAGGATTAAGATAATTGATTATCTTTACTGAAAGATCTACCTCGAAGGAGGCTTATGAAATTATCAGAAAAGAAATCGAAAGGAAAAAAGTTCAGTACCTCGTACTGAGTTTTTTTCCTTTTTTTTTAATCATATGAATATTCAGAGTTTTCTACAATATATACGTTTCGAAAAACGCTTTTCATCTCATACTGTCAGAGCATATCAAAGTGATCTGGAGCAATTCACGAAGTATTTGAAAGAAACCTATGAAGTGACTGAAAGTGCGGCAGTTATTCATCCAATGATCCGTTCCTGGATGGTTCATCTGATGGAATCAGGCATGACATCAAGGAGCATTAACCGCAAGATCACAACCCTTAAAACTTTTTTTAAGTTTTTGCTCCGGAAGGAAGAGATTGTTGTCAATCCTATGTTAAAAGTTCAGGCCCCCAAGACATCCAAGCGTTTACCTGTTTTCATAGACCAATCTAAAATGGAATTGCTGTTTGATGAAAAGAATTTCGGTACTGAATTTTCCGGCTTACGTGATCGTCTGGTTTTAGAATTTTTATACTCAACAGGTATGCGTCTGTCTGAGTTGATCGGACTAAAGGATTCATCTATTGATTCTTATCAGAGTCAATTGAAAGTTCTTGGAAAAAGAAACAAAGAGAGGATAATTCCGTTTACTCATAAGTTGAAAAGTGCCATAAAATATTACCTTGAAGAAAGGAATAAAATTTTCCCATCAACTTCATCATTCTTTGTCACTGACGCCGGAAAGCCCATGTATCCAAAATTTGTCTACCGGACTGTGACACATCGCCTTGGGGAAGTAACTACACTGGATAAAAAAAGTCCTCATGTACTGCGACATACTTTTGCAACACATATGTTAAATAATGGTGCCGATATAAACAGCGTAAAAGAATTGCTGGGTCATGCCAATCTGAGCGCGACGCAGGTTTACACGCATAATACGATTGAAAAATTAAAGAAAGTTTATAAACAAGCCCATCCAAGGGCATAAAGTTCTGTAGGAGGATAACGATGAAAATTAGAGTTCAATCAATTCATTTTGACGCAGACCAGAAACTTTTAGAATTTATCCAGGAGAAAGTGGATAAGCTGGTGACTTTTTACGATAACATTATCGGAGGAGAAGTCTTTCTAAAGATTGATAAATCAAGTGATAATAAAAACAAAATTGTCCAGATAAAACTTAATATTCCCGGGAATGATATTCTCGCTAAAGAACAGTGTCATACATTTGAAGAAGCCACTGATCTTTGTATGGAGGTGCTGACCCGTCAGATTAAAAAGCACAAAGACCGGGTCAGAAACAATTAATTCAGGGTATCCATTTTTATATTGTAAGAATTGCAATGTTATTCACGAACATTAGTCTTGTTTGTGCGTTATTGTAGTGGTTTGATTAAGGATATGAAGCACCTTGTTTTTCTATTTTGTGTACTTTTTGCCAGTGGAAAACTTTATTCCACGACTCCTGATCCTGCTCGTAAGGTTGAAAAAATCGTCGTCACATGGAATGATACTCTTAAACTTCGATTTCTTCGTGACTCTAGCTTGTATGCGGATGGCTGGGATACGCTTGCTCAAAGTAAATTCTGGAGAGAAGTCATCACGATGACCAGTGATTCATGTCTTATCAATGTAGCCTATTGCAGAAAGCCGATTGAAAAAGTTGCAAGATCAGTCTGGATGAATCAGACAGAACCTCAAAAAATCTGTTATAAGGATAGTCTTAGTCAGGTTCATTGTGTCGATAGTTCAGGAATGTTGTATGTTACCACTGGTAAAAAGGAATTTTATGAGGTTAGAAAAACTTTAGCTGATATAAATACAGCCATCACCGTTTTTGAAGAGCAGAATTGTGACCCTTGGTATGCACAGACGATCCTTTTAATTGAAAGTCCTGGTAAGAGCAAAGCCAAGTCCTCT
The DNA here is from genome assembly GCA_964355885.1 of uncultured Flavobacteriales bacterium. GTDB lineage: Bacteria > Bacteroidota > Bacteroidia > AKYH767-A > 2013-40CM-41-45 > QQVM01. Next base: position 8,514 of record CAYHFJ010000068.1, on the reverse strand, counting down.
GTCGGTGCAGGAGGCCCTTTTCAATTGATGGCCAGCGTGGCAAGAAAATATGGACTTCGCGTTAGCAAGACTGTTGATGAGCGCTCCGATTTAAAAAAAGCCGCTAAGGCAGCCTCGCACTTGATAAAATCATCCTGCATCCGAAGTGTTAAGAATATGCTTGACGAACGAGGGATGGATTACAATGAAACAGACCTCTGGTTTCGCCTGTTAGTTTTACATGCTTATCATGCAGGAGCAGGAAATGTCCGATGTGTGATTAGTAGCCTGAATCCTTCGGCAGGCGGAGTTGAATTGTTTCAGAAGATATGGCAGACGACGTGTGCCTCATTTAAAAATGAATCTCAGAATTATTCTCAGATCGCTTTAGGAGCCTTATTAAATTTTGACGCTTTGATTCAGGCTGATGGAGATACTATCTTTCTTGTGCAGGGAGATAAACATTTGAGGAGTTATAGCCGGAAAAATCAGAAGATCAGAGAATCCTATGATTACCTGTCGATATGTTTAAAAGAATATGAGTCAGACTTCATCGATGGAGTTATTCCTTATGATTACTTTATGAAGAGAGTTGCTAAGATCAGAAAAGAGTTTGCTCATCTGGCAACACTTGTTTCTAAGTCAGATAAGGAAGTAGTGTTAAAAAAATATCCCGCCGAAGAAGGTCATATTAATTCTATTGCTTCCGCTTTAACCAGAAGACAACGATACGAAGATGCAATTCTTATGTTGAAGATAAATCTCGACATGTATCCTGAATCACCTGCCGTCTACGATAGTCTGGCTCGCGCTTACCGCTTGTCGGGCGACAGAAAAATGGCGGAGTTGTATAGCAACAAGTCTAACAATTTGAGTAAAACGGGCATTAAAAACACGCCTTAGTTTTTTTCAGCGTCAGAATTGTTTTACATTTGGTTCATCTCTTCAGGGTCATGATGAACAAAAGCTACTTCCTTTTCCTTCTCCTTTTCTTTCAAAATATTTATTCTTATTCACAGAATCCTGTTCTAATTATACAGAATGATCTGGAACAGGAGAGGTCAGACTATCCATGGATTAATCAGCATACGATTGTGCAAGGTGATGCCTGGTCAGGAAGCTCATTTTCCAGAACTGATTCAATTAATTTTTATGGAATTGGTTGGAAGGGAGTTGTTCCGAAGTCCTTTCAGCATAAAAATATTCGCATCACTTTTTCAGGATATGTTCGGCTCATTGGTGAAAAAGGTAAAGCATCATTGGTAGTCTCGATACTTAAAAACGATTCGACAGTTTTCTGGGAAAATCGGCCGATCAGACCGCGTGTGAAGGAGCAGAATGTGTGGACTTCTTTGCAAGACAATATAGTACTACCGGGTAATTTAACAGGGCCGGATTATACTCTTTTGATTTATCTCTGGAACGAAGATGCTACAGTAATCTGCGACATGGATGCATTAAGTATTCAGTTTGTAGTGGAAAAACTCCCTTCATATCTGATACCTTCTGATACTGTAAGCTATGAAGTAACGAATGATGTTATGGAAGTTTATTCCGGAGCTTATTTCAAAATGGATTATGATAAATTTTCAGGTCAATTCAGGATACTCAGTCCAAACAACAGAGTGCTTTTGAGTTCTTTCTCATTCTATTCGGCATGGACCGATAAGCAGGGCAAGGGAGGAGGAATACTGGAAAATGTTAGGCACACTTTTTTTCTCCGAGATGAATCCTTATCGGAGGAGGGGAAGATATTCACATTTGAATCACGCTCCGATATTGCTGATACAAAGCTAAACCTGCTGTTCTCCACTACAGAACCGCTTCTAATCTTTAATTCAGAAACAACTTTCCATCAATCCGTATTGTTAACTCGTTTGTCACTTTCAGCTTCTATCGGTCCTGATCTTTTAGAAGTCTATCGCAATTCTTCCTTCATTGATACATTACGGTTTCAGGATGAGTACTGGTTAGGCAATGGAGGATTTCAGGCATACTCGGATAGTGCAGGATTCATACTTTATCATGCCGGGGAAATTTCATCACTTCAGTTGAGTTCTCTCACCCCAAGAGTGACAGTAAATATTGACTGGGAAATGGATCACCCACTACTTCACTGGCCATTGTTAAAAAAAAGTGAAAATATCAAGCAGAATCATTCATCAGGCAGGATGAATAAGGGTTCAGTTTTAAAGGGAAAATTTACTATTCAAGGAATTCGCGAATCCAGACCTGTCCCGAGGCTTTTAAAATATCCTTCAGGCCATAGTGCCGCTTTGATTTGGACAGAACATGCGGATTATTCAGATATGAATATTCAGCGGGCTGTAAATTTTGGTTCTGACAAAATTGTAAATAGTTTGAATGCGGAGGCGGGCTTTGTGAAAAACAAAATTCCTGTCACCAAGAGTGTTTTTTATGCAAATCCGGATCAGGTTATGAATTCTGTTAAGGCCGGTTTTGTAAATACTGAGATTGCAAATGTAAAGGGAACACCCGGATTCAGGGATTTTTTAATTGATCTGCAAAGACAAGGACAAGAGATTTGTTTGCACACGCCTGATCAATTCACTACTTCGAGATCATTACTGGAAGAGGCAATTATTGAAATGAAGAAGGATTTCAACAGTGAAAGCTGGATAGACCACGGGTACGATAATGCCGGGAAAAGCAACCGGGAAAATTTAGTTTGTGATGGCTTGGACGAAGAATCAGATTTGGGTGCTATTGATTTATGGAAGGAATATGGCCTCAAGTATTTCTGGAACTGTTTTTATGAAGACACTACTATTTATACACCTTACTCATTTAATTCGTTTTTAACACTGCCATATTACGGATTAGGAGACCGTTTTCCCATTCCGGAGTATTGGCGGCATCCGACCAGGAGCGATAATATAATTCATTGGCGAACAACCGGAACACTTGATCCCCCTGATGGAAGTATGTGGAATTATTATTTAAGTGAAAACCGCTTGAAAGATTTAGTGCAAAGCAGAGGAACCTCAGTTCTTCATGTATATCCTGCACGGGCAGACTCAACCAATGGTTTTTATGAATTGAAAGATGGACATTTTCGGATACAGGAAACCTTTGAAACAGCCCTTCAAAGACAGGCTCAGTTAAGGGATATGGGACTTTTAAATCTCGTAACCGTCAAGAGCTACCTTGACTATAGAATTGGCCTTGAGAAATTAGATATACGTTTTCTCACTAATGGTAAAGTACGAGTTGAGAATAAAGGGGATTTCGATTTGAAAGGACTTTCATTTGCCTTGTCATCAGGTAGAATTGGTGTTCGAGGAAAGAGTATTCAATCCAGGATGGAAAACGGAGATACTTTTTTTTGGTTTGACTTGAATAAGGGTGAAGTGGTGCTTTTTGACATATTACCATGAGATATACTGGAATCAAGCCAATCAAAGATTTTTCGATTGAGTTTTGTCTTGGCATAGAAAGTAGTGGAATTATTTTAAACATGTCACACAACGGTTATTTTATTTGAATCATTCATTAGGTTTCTATGTTAAAGAGAATAAAAAATATTCTTATTAAAATATTTCTGTGGTTCATCGGCTTAAGCATCTTAAGCGTAATTCTTTTCCGCTTCGTTCCGGTACCGCTTACTCCACTGATGATAATCAGAACAGTTGAGCAGTGTATTGATGGAAATGATTTGAAATTTAAAAAGGATTGGGTAAGCCTTGACGAAATCAGTGCTGCCTTACCCTTGGCTGTCATTGCTGCCGAGGATCAGAATTTTGAAGAGCATTTTGGATTTGATCTTGAAGCGATTTCGAAAGCAAGAAAATACAATGAGCTTCATCCTGGGAAGAGATTGAAAGGTGCAAGTACCATCAGTCAGCAAACAGCAAAGAATGTATTTTTATGGCCTTCACGATCCTGGGTGCGAAAAGGATTTGAAGTTTACTTTACTTTTTTAATTGAACTAATCTGGAGTAAGCGAAGGATTATGGAAGTCTATCTCAATGTGATTGAAATGGGTAATGGTATTTATGGTGCTGAGGCTGCCGCTGATCAATTTTTTAAAAAGCCTGCCTCAAAATTATCAGTGCGGGAATCTGCTCTGATAGCTGCAGTCTTACCAAATCCTCGTCGCTGGTCTCCGTTAAAACCAAGTTCATATATACAAAGGAAAAGTGGGCGGATTATAAGGAATATTGGCCGGCTGAAAAGTGAGGATTTTTGAGAGATTTAAAATAGGTCCTTCACATCTTCTGTTTACCATGTCATCGGAATTACTTATCAAACAATTTGAATTTTTCTTGATTCTCATCGGACTTTCTACCATCTTTGAACTCGTTGATTTGAAAATGGAAATACGTTTAGTGAGTAAAACTTCAAACGGAGCAATTAAGGATGCATAGAATATTAGCTAACTAATAAATTATCAACGCATTAATTTTTAAATGTCATTGCTTATATCAATCTGATTCAAACCCGGTTAAACTGATTTTAATAAATTTTGAAAAAAATTATTGGCAACGATACTGTTCGTTTTGCACTTCTGCTGATAGGGGTTTTACTGTCCAGAATTCCCTTTCTGGCCGATGGCTACGGATTGGATGGAGATTCATGGGCAGTAGCTTTGTCGGCAAAATTGTTGCATGATATTGGTATTTATGAAGTTTCACGTTTACCAGGTTATCCTGTTCAGGAATGGTTGAGTTCATTAGTAATAGGTGGTGGCCCCTTTGCCGTAAACCTACTCACTGCCATTTTCAGCACACTTGGTGTTGCTTTCTTTGTTCTGTCATTAAAAGCACTGCGTTTTAAAAGACCTTATCTGGCGGGCATTGCATTTGCCTCTGTTCCCGCTTATTTCATTCACAGCACAACAACAATTGATTATAACTATGCCCTCGCGTTTATTCTGGGTTCATTTTTCTTTGTCGTGAAAGACCGTTTGGTGCTGGCTGGTATTTTTCTGGGATTAGCCATCGGCTGCAGAATTACTTCCGGTGCCATGTTGATTCCCTTCATAATTATATTGTTACAAGGAGATGGGATCAGAGCAAACCTATTGAGGATTGTAAAAATCAGCTTTCCCGCTCTTCTTCTTGGAGCACTTTTTTTCTATCCTGTTTATTCAGAATACGGGTGGGAGTTTTTCATGTTTTACGATGTTCCATATCCGCCCATTCCTAAAGTTTTGTATAAATTTTCAATTGAAGTATGGGGAGTAATCGGGCTGATCGGCTTGATTATTTCAACCGGTTTATTGTTTTCACCGAACAAATTGAAACATCGTCAGTACCTTTTTCCACGATCAGTTAACGAAAAATATGTAATAGCATGGCTAGTCGCGATTGATCTATACATCATCGCATTTTTAAAATTGCCTATGGAAGCAGGATATTTACTTCCATTAGTTCCTTTTGTTATTTTTATATTCGGAAAGTATCTATATGATAAAGCATTCGTGTTTTTATGTGCCATGCTTATAGCCTCACCATTTATTGGTACAATCAGTCCGGAAGACCGTCTGGATGCCAGTACTCCTTCTTTTCTTTCTTTTAATTTTAATGCGGCATCGGAGATATTAACTTTCGATCTGATCAAAGGCCCCGTGTTATCTTATAAGTCAAGAAGAGAAAATGGACTGCAGTTTGTTGACAAAGTAATAGAATCAATAGATACAGTTGTTACAAAATCCGTTTTAGTTTCGGGTCGATGGTACAATCAGTTAATCGTACAGCAGGGAGATACGATGAAAAGTCAAATGGTATTTAAATCCTATTTGAATGAGAATGAAGCAGTATATTATTTTGCAAAAGGATTCACTATGTATTACATGCCGAAGCAGGATTACTATAATAAACTGATGCGCGGAATCGATTTGAATATTTATGGAGCAGAACCTTATCTGAGAACAGAGCAGTATTAAATTCCAAGGCCAAAACTTAACCGGATCACAGGATTCTGGTAAGGCGAATAAGCTGATTCATTAAGATTATACAGAAGCATTAAATTGATACTTGAGCGTTCTCCGAGCATCTGACGATATCCGCCTCCGACCAGTACACTGGTAATATCTTTTGTTCCGAGCAGTCTGGAAACGTTATCTCTTACTTCCATTCTCAAGACTTCATATTCGACATGTGCGAATAAATTTTCGAGAATGAGATAGCGGGAAAACACACTCCCGCCATAGGTATTGGAGCTATAGGAATAAGCCGGGTTAAAATCTCTATATCTGTAATAAAGATAAGTAACACTGATTCCTGAAGAGAATTTTTCAGTAAGACGGTAACCAAGAATCGGGGAAATATTAACGAATGTTTGGGAGCCAAACTGTAATCCAATACCACCTCCGGTATAAAACCTATCCCAGAACCCATCCCTGTGAGGATTAATATGTGGCGTTTGCATCGGTAACCCTTCCTGTGCAAATGACGACATTGACAAGACTGAAAACTGGAACATCAGAGCGGTTGCAAAAATGTATTTGGAGAATTGTTGAAATCGCATCTTAGTATACTGAAGTTTAAGCAGTGGATTAAGTATTTGTCAGGTTCAAATCGAAGTCAAAGATAAGAGTAATTATTTCTCCTTAAGATCAGTAATTTTTTTAACCTTTGGTACATTAACAATTAGGTGTTACCATGCGTAAGATCGGAATGCAAAACTATGCGGCCTCACTTCAGATTGAAAATTATTGGCACTATTAGTACATTCAGTGAATGATCTGAATATTAATTCAGGAAGAAATTTTAAAAAACGGCACTAATCAAATTTGAAAATGAATATATTATTAACCGGTGCAAGTAGTGGAATAGGCTATTACACAGCTCTGGAATTTTTGAAGAGCAAGGACAATTTGGTATTTGTAATCAGTCGGAATAAAGAAAAGCTTTCCGGTTTGAAAACCGTTTTTGAAAAGTCAAAGGGAGGAGGCAAATTAGTGATTCTTACAGGAGATTTAAAGGATAAGAAGGATAGAAACACTTTCAAGACCTTGATAGGAGATCGGATAAGTTCACTTGATATATTAATCAACAATGCAGGATTGCTAGTTAACAAACCCTTTGAAAAGTTAAGCATGGATGATTGGGAAGACATATATGTCACAAATGTATTTGCGGCAGCGGCATTGATTCAGGACATGCTACCATTATTATCCTTTGCAGAAATTAAGCAGAGTGGTTACAGGTCACACATTCTGAATATAGGCAGCATGGGAGGCTTGAATGGAACGAGTAAATTTGCCGGACTGTCGGCCTACAGTTCAAGTAAAGCAGCTCTTGCAGTCATGACGGAATGTTTAGCGGAAGAGTTTAAAGAGCGCAAGATAGCAGTGAACGGACTGGCACTGGGATCAGTAAATACAGAAATGTTTTCAAGTGCTTTTCCGGGGATGCAAGCATCTTGCACAGCGGAGTCAATGGCTGGTTATATAGCGGAATTTGCATTGAAGGGATCAAACTATTATAACGGCAAGAACCTGCCGGTATCACATGGCACACCCTAGGTAAAGGATTAGAGTCGCCCTAAAGTGATAAATTTTAGAAAAGGATTAGCATGAAGCAAATTCATCAATTTTTTTTTGGGATGAACACAAATTGGCCCCTCAAAGAGGCATCTTTTTCATTTTTAGCAATTTTAATTTCTTTCTGGGCCCCATTATTTACGTTTAAGTAACTAATAATCAATCATTTAAATTGATTCAAGCAAATGTTAATAAAAAAGCGTAGTTTGAATTTGTAGCAATTAGAAAACTTGTTACATTTGCATCCCCTTTGGAACACGTTCTTTAATTACAGGAGAAAGGGTTAATTTCCGAATTTTTAATTCAAAACGGCATGTTTTAGCCTGAATTACAAAAATTAATAACTGGAAATCTGAGGGTTATCAGAAACCCGAAAAAAAAGTAAAAATTAGTTTGCAAAGACGAATATCAAATGTACCTTTGCAGCCCTTTAAAATAAGAAACTTGTTTACAGCCCAACGGGGTTGTTTCAAAATAAGTGTACGTTCTTTGAAGAAATGAATAGGAAATAACAAGCCCTAAATATTACAATTCTTATTGTAAAAATTTAGAGTAGCAAATCCAGAATCAAGATTAACTTTACTATGGAGAGTTTGATCCTGGCTCAGGATTAACGCTAGCGGCAGGCCTAATACATGCAAGTCGAACGGCAGCACGGGTAGCAATACCTGGTGGCGAGTGGCGCACGGGTGCGTAACGCGTATGCAATCTACCTATAACTGGGGAATAGCCTTCCGAAAGGAAGATTAATACCGCATAACATCATGAAACGGCATCGTTTTGTGATCAAACCTCCGGGGGTTATAGATGAGCATGCGTGACATTAGCTAGTTGGTGAGGTAACGGCTCACCAAGGCTTCGATGTCTAGGGGGTCTGAGAGGATGATCCCCCACACTGGTACTGAGACACGGACCAGACTCCTACGGGAGGCAGCAGTAAGGAATATTGGACAATGGCCGCAAGGCTGATCCAGCCATGCCGCGTGCAGGAAGACGGCCCTATGGGTTGTAAACTGCTTTTATAC
>CAYHFJ010000067.1:0-16228 GCA_964355885.1 uncultured Flavobacteriales bacterium | reverse complement strand
TCCTTCCTCACGCCTTGTCTTGCAAAAAAATCTCTGCGCACATCACCTAAAATAGTTTATTAGAGGTGCCCTTTAGTGATAATACTTCCGCAACGAGCAGATCTTCAGGATAAGTTATCTTGATATTCCATCGTTCCCCCTCTACCAGATGAATGCGATGACCTGCTTTCTCAAGCAATGAAGTTTCATCGGTAAAAGTATTTTCCGGAATTTTTTCAAAGGCTTCCTTAAGCAAGGTCGAATGAAAACATTGCGGAGTCTGAACCTGTAAGTATAGTGACCGGTCAACACTTTCTGATCTCTCATCTACTTTGATTCTCATCGAATCCGCGGGTGTAATACACGGACATGAATTGCCATGTTTTTCCGCCGTGTTGAAACATCGATCCAGCAGATCATTACTCACCAATGGCCGGACGGCATCATGTATGGCTACCAGGCAATTTTCGGGTACTAATTTTAATCCTGCACGAGTAGAGTCGGAACGTGTTTTTCCGCCGCCGGTTACTATTACGTCGCAGGACAAGGGAGTTTTGTTAATTATTTCGTCCCAGAAATGCCTGGCTTCATCAGGGAGTACAAGAATAATTTTAATTTCTTTGTCGTAATTGTTGAAGCGTTCAATGGTATGAACAAGCACCGGCTTACCTTTATAAGATAGAAACTGCTTGGGAACATCGCTTTTCATCCGCGTTCCACTTCCTCCGGCAACTAACACAACATAACGCTTCATCATGCTTCTTTGCGCTCAATCTTTAATTCAAGATCCGCGCCTTTCAGATTGTTGTTCATTAAAACTTTAAAGTAATTGTTATAACGAAGTTTTATGTAAACTGAATAGACAATTCCAGTAAAAACAAGAAACATAATTATTGCACTGATAAGCAGCGATTGCAAACCTATAGAACGATGACTTGGCCTCGCCTTATGAATCACGACAATCGAAGGGAGATTGCTTTCCTGAACGGCTTGCAGCGCGAGAGAATAGTTAACTCTCATACGCATGACTTCCTCCGAAGACCTTTCTAAAGAAGAAATAAGTTGGCTAAGCTGAGATTGAAGTTGCAGGAGACTGATAGAATTTGCCTCTTGCTTTTCAATACGACTTAAAGTCTGATTCAAACTACTCATTTGGGTATTGAAAAATATACTCCGCTTGGCATTGTCGGTTTCTGTATTCTTCAACATCGTCTCAAATATTTCCAGCCTTTGTTTCATTGTTTTCACAATGAGTTTTTTATTGATCTCATCCAGATAAGTGATAGCCTCATTAGCCATGTCAGCGGCAAGGTATCTGCGTTCATCTGAAATGAAGATCGAAATCAAGTTATTAGGTGATTTTTTGATGGTGATTCGACTTTCCAGAATGGCGATTGCCTTTTCGTAATGGAACTCTTTCGTTGTATCAATATTATAGTACTTCAGCAGATTAAATTTTTTTATCAGGTGTTCATGAACTTTTGAGGAGTTAATCAGCTGGAAAGCCCTGTCGTACTGTTGTCCCGGACTTAATAATTCCGGTATAGTGAACTCCTGATTTTGACCTACATTTGTACCGCCTGCAGGCTCGCTGATGTAAAAAGAAGCCTGAGATGTATAGGTCAAAACCTTGTACTTCAAAATCCAGAAACACAAGCCACCGGCCAGGACAATCAGAAATAAATAAACCCATTTTCGCCTGCTTAAAGCCAGAATAATATCGTGGTTGCTGACGACATTTATTCCGGTGTTAGCTGAAGGGTTTCTGCTTGACTGAGTCATAGAGAAGACAAGTTACAAGGTAATGTTAAGAAATATTATGATTCCAAAGCAAGGAATTTTGTAAACTGCATACAATTGAAAGTGAAATCTTTCTTAACGGAGTTTACAGACTTGTTTTATTCACCGGGAGGTGAAAAAAAGGCTTTTTCCGAATAATCTTCGGGAAGCCAAAGTACCCGCATTAGATGGGTATATCCCGCCTCAGAATATCACCTTTCCAGGTTGCAAAGTAATAGTCGGCAGGATTGAATTTATTAGAAGCTGTGAACTGGATTTTTTTTCGATTGTATAGTTTGGAATAAATGAAATTAGTATAATTCGGGATTAAATCCCACGGTAAATTTTCTATAGATTGAGCAATGACAAAACGCAATGATTCACCGGCTCTATTATTACTGTCCATCTGGCTGTTTTTGGTGCTTCCACTTGTCAGGTTGAATACTACCATTGATCCCGGATTAGCTCTGCGTTTTTTACTCACGGGAGTAGTACTTAGTCTGGTTTTTCTTTATTTCTTAGTTAAACCTCCGGGGGTAATTTATTTTTCAAAACGTTTTTTACAGTTTCTGCTGATCTTGTTATTGATCTTGTTATGGATGGCAGTTTCTTCTTTTCAATCCATTAATAAAGGTGATGCACTTTGGGAACTGTCCCGGATTGCATTTTTGTACTTGTTTTTCCTTACCCTATACATAATCATTCCAAGGCAACAGAGTTTGATAATAATTCTTGGTCGTTTCTGTCTGACTGCCATTTTCATTTTTAGTGTCTTTGGCTTGATTCAATTAATTCCAATATGGCAGGAATCAAACCGGAGCGGTCTGCCAATGAAAATTGATTTGACATTAAGCTCCAGTCTTGGAAATAAAAATTTTTTCTCGGAAGTATTAGTGATGCTTCTCCCATTGCTGGTTATTTCCGGTTATAGGGAGAAAGCAAAATGGAGAATTCTTTTCTATACAGGAATAGCCTGCACATTGGCCTGGATTCTTCTGCTTCGGTCAACTTCCAGCTGGCTGGCTTTAATATTTGCCTCAGTTGTAGTCCTGATTTTCACAGGTCTTATTCGTAAAAGACAGAATATAGTTGGAAATCGAAGCCAAAAAAAAATACTTGTTTATGCTTTGCTCATCGCACTTATCATTTCATCGGTTTTTGTTTTCTCCGGAAAAACTTACGTCTCATTGGTTAAAAGTAAAGTAAGTGTAGCAACCCAATATTTTCATCATCCGGAATTGATTGATAGTACTACCGGTTATAATGATAATAGTGTTTTTGAACGCATCCTGATGTGGAGAAATAGCATAAGAATGTTTCATGATCATCCTGTTTTTGGTGCGGGTTTGAACAATTGGAAACTTTTACAGCCACAGTATGGCATTGGCGGCACACCATTTATAAATACCGGAATGGTTCATTTTGAACACCCGCACAACGATTTTTTATTGATCCTGGCTGAACAAGGACCCATTGGTTTAGTGCTTTACATTATCTTTTTTATTTTCCTGCTGCTGACAATAAGAAAATCTATACTTAAGTCGGAAGAACGAGAGAGACGGATTATATTAATCTGTTTAGGTTTTGGACTTTTAAGTTTTATGGTAATGTCATTTTTTGCCTATCCAAGATCACGATTCTATGTTATGTTGGTACTGATGTTATATGCGGCACTTGTACTTATTTTTTCTTCACAGAAGGAAATAAGGGTGGTGATATCCAGACGTATGGGTATTCTGTTTTCCATTTCCTGTTTTATTATAGCCGCAGCAGGTTCAGCAGCGGCCTGGTACCGTCTGCAAGGAGAAATACACACTCAGGAAATACTTAGATCGCAATTCTCTAAAAATTATGCTCGCATGGTTCGTGAGGCGGAAAAAGCGGAATCATTTTATTATCCACTGGATCATACCGGGACACCAATGGCCTGGTATAAAGGAATGGCTCATTTCTATAGTGGAAATTTTCAGAAAGCTGTAATTTATTACGAAGAAGCTGTGAAGATTAACCCTTATCACCTGCGAGTATTAAATGATCTTGCTACGAGCTATGAGAAAACCGGGCGTTACGATAAAGCGATTGAAATGTATATGAAGGCATTGAAAGCCGCGCCTTTTTTTTCAGAAAGCTTGTTGAATCTAAGCGCTACATTTTACAATACAGGCCAAATTGATTCCGCCCTGATGGTCATTAACAAGGTGCAGAGAATCAAGCTTTCATACCGGGATGACAAGAACTATCATGAATTTTTTAAAGCGATTCTGATAGCCAAAGCAAGGAATCATTTCAACGCCCTTTATCCGAAGGTTGAAGCAGATGAGATCCTCAAGAGCATGCTCAAACGGGAAGATCTGGTACTGATTTATCATAAATCTGATCTGAATCTAGCGACTTTCTATAATGAAATATACCAAATCCATGTAGGTTCCCGAAATAGAATATTATAAAACCTGCAACTGATTCCTGGCGACACACAATTTCTGCAGGGGAATAAGGATTTAATCAATGTGGAAACAGACTTTTTCCTAAAAGATGGATAGCGGTTGAAAAGCTCAAAGCCAGAGCCATTGAGATCAATACGATCTCCAGAACACGGTGTCGGTCCTTATTGATGCTTTCCCGGTTTTTTACTTCATGCAGGTTTCCAAGGCGATGAAAATTGTATAAACTGAAAAACCCAAAGAGTATGCAAAATTTATATTTTATTTCAAGGTAAAGCACAATGAGCGAAAAAGAGGATATAACCAATAAAAACCATAGAAAGAGGGAATGACAATAATAAAGGCAGGTAATGGTGAAGAATATTGTGAGTGGAGCAAAAAGCCAGATAAATTTTTTCCGGATGCAGACTTCCTGCATGCCTATGTTGCAATTACCCGGAGTATACTGATCTTTATTGTTTTCCATTATCGGCCTGAAAATCAGAACAAGTTGCAAGGAAAAAAGTTTTTTTAAATAGAAATGAATAATATAAATTCTTTTCTAACCAAATTAAGCCCGGAATCAACATCCTGTAGGATAAAAATTTCCATATACCAATCTGAAAGGATATTTTCGCGCTTCTTTTGAAGGAAGCTTACTATATGCATGGCCTCATAGTTCAACGGATAGAATAGAAGTTTCCTAAACTTTAGATCCCAGTTCGATTCTGGGTGAGGCTACTGACACAGTATGAGTGAACGAAGTGAGTGAACAGTTCCCATCTGTTTACTCATTCCGTTCCTCAAACATGGACTGACATTCTACAAGCATATTGTTTACTTGCATCATAAAGCTAAAGGCTTGATTAAAATTACGTTTTGCCTTCTGTGTTCATTAAGTAGGTCTTGGATTCCTCATTGGTGATTTCCTGAAAATCCTTCTTTTAACTAACCGAATATAATCATCGGTTACGGTGAATAAGTTTTTTTTGGATTTTTATTTTTTTGCAATTGGATAAGTATCTTTGTTCAACAAAACTGATTCATGCTAAACGTAATACTTACAAACGCAGAACTTGAATTGATGAAAAAGATTTGCACTATACAAATCGACTCATTCAAACGTCTGTTGAATGGTGAAACATCTGTTGATGTTCGCCTAAAACTTTCACAGATACATGTCTCTGAATCTGAGATGAACGAGATTAACCAATTCATGATAAGACAATATCAATTGATTGATGCTAATCCGGATTCATTGTTCAATGCCAATAAAGAATTTCTCCAGAATTTTCGATCAGTATTGGAACTCTATAAGGAAGAATTGGCAGACGCGGATGGAGTAGTTGATTCTGTGGCAAAGCGGCTTGATCTAGCTTTGTTTGTGATGCAACATCTTAATTGAGGAGTTTCTTTGTCGCACTTATTTTTTTTAGAAGCCAAAGTCGGCTTATTTCGACCACATAAATTCAGCGTTTTATTACCTGAAAAGAATCATTAATGATGATGGTAGCAAAAGGGTTCGTTTTTTTTCATTTAAAGGCTCTTTTTTTCTGGCTTCCTCTTCGAAATAATTCTTAATTTCATAATCTCATTGGAGGCCGGTGCATTTGTTTTTAATCCGGATCGTTTAGCGTTCTTAAATTCTTAATACCGGAAATCATGATACAGAATATACTTCTTGGAATGCTCGGTACTACTGAGATAATTATTATTGCCGCAATTGTACTTTTACTTTTTGGCGGATCCAAATTACCTAAACTTATGAAAGGGCTTGGTCAGGGAATGAATGAGTTTAAAAAGGGTATGCGGGAGGGGGATACAGGGTCTGACGATAACAGCAGTAAGAGTTCCATCGATGAAAAAAAGTAATCATCAGGGCAATCGCCTATCCTATTTTGGTTTGGTAAAATAAACAGTAAATCCTGATGCGTCATGTTTTGGCACTAGTGCTATTAATTTTATCTTCCAATTATTAAGCCTATGAACAACACGGTCAATGAAGTTTCAGGTGCCATCCTGGCCGGAGGGAAAAGTAGCCGGATGAACCTTCCGAAAGGGCTCATTCAGATTGATGGAAAGACACTAATCAATAGCATCGCTTCAGTATTACAGATGCTTGTTGGTGAGATGATGCTCATTGCAAATGATCCGGTGTACAATCAAAATGGTTATTTGAAATACAAGGATTTGATCGAAGGGAAAGGTCCCGCTTCCGGGATTCATTCAGCACTGCATCATGCGCGATATGAAAAAGTGCTGATTGTAAGCTGCGATGTGCCATTTGTTTCGGTGGAATTATTTCAATATCTTCTGGAACAATCCGAAGGAAAGAAAATTTTAGTACCTGTTCATCAGGGTAAAATGGAGCCATTGATGGGCGTCTACTCAAAATCCATCTTGCCGGAGTTTCTTGATTGTATGGAGAAAGGACAATGTAAAATGCATGAAATTCTGAAATCATTGAATGCGGATTTTATAAATGTTCCGGCTGATTTATTCTCAGAAAAGTTGTTTACAAATATTAATACCCCGGAAGATTTAAGGAAAGCTTTCCCTGAGTATGGCTCCTTGTGAAGTATTGCATTGTCTTGAGTAAGTTGTGGTAATCTGCGGGTATGTATTTCGGTGTTTTGGGGATCAAAACCTGTTTCCGGCGGATTAAGTCTGCCACTTTCCCAATAGCTTCTCCATATTTAAAAGCCTAACTGGATTTTTCTGCACATCGCCTGAAATGGATAACCGGAGATTTGTAGTGGATTAACTTGTGTAAATAATCCAACTGAATTTAAGTGGTGCAGAATTTAATAAATGGTATATTTTTAAAAATTTCTAAGGGAGCATGGTAAGTTCATTAAAAATTAAACGCATTTTTGCCGGGAAATAAATAGATAAGAACCATGAATAAATTTCTACTGTTAAGCATACTATTCGTATTGAATACTCCATTGTTTGGCCAAAAAAAGCTGGAATCAGGGAGTGCCGAAAAGAATTCTTTTAATTCAGATACGTTTGAAGCCTTTTCATTTCGTTTTATCGGACCAGCTGTAACATCAGGAAGAGTTGTTGACCTTGCTGTGAATCCGCATAATCCCAAAGAATATTATGTTGCGGTAGCAGCAGGCGGGGTCTGGAAAACCAGTAATGCAGGAATCACCTATGAACCAATATTTGATAAGGAAGGATCTTATTCTATTGGTTGTATTACCATTGACCCCACCAATTCTAACGTAATATGGGTGGGTACAGGTGAAAATAATAATCAGCGAAGTGTTTCGTACGGTGATGGAGTGTATAAATCTGAAGACGGTGGCAAGTCCTGGACAAATATGGGTCTGAAAAAGTCGGAACACATCGGTATGATCACTATTGACCCGACTGATCCGAATACAGTGTTTGTCGCTGCTTACGGACCACTTTGGAGTGAAGGAGGTGACCGTGGAATATACAAAACAACTGACGGTGGAAAGACCTGGAAAGCCAATCTTACGGTAAGTGAGAATACCGGGTTTAATGAAGTTCGTATGGATCCGCGTGATCACAAAGTACTCTATGCTACCGCGCATCAACGCCGTCGTCATGTTTTTACCTATATAAGCGGTGGCCCTGAATCCGCACTTTATAAAAGTACAGATGCTGGTGAAAATTGGATCAAACTGACTAATGGTCTTCCAAAAGTAGATATGGGAAGAATAGGTATAGCTATCTCTCCGGTAAATCCTGATTATCTTTTTGCAATTGTTGAAGCTGCCGATAAAAAGGGCGGTGTTTTTCGTTCTACAGACAGAGGTGCAAGTTGGGTGAAGCAAAGTGATAATACTACCAGCGGAAATTACTATCAGGAAATTTTCTGCGATCCGGTTGATATCAATAAAATATTTTATGTTGATTTCTGGGTTATGGTTTCAACAAATGCAGGCAAGTCTTTTGAAAAAATCGGAGAGAAATATAAACACGTCGATAATCATTGCCTCTGGATTGACCCTGCGGATACCGAACATCTGCTCGTAGGATGTGATGGCGGAGTCTATGAGACCTTTGATTTCGGAGCAAATTGGGAATTCAAAGCTAACCTGCCTGTCACACAATTTTATAAGGTATCTGTAGATAATGCTACTCCATTCTATCGTGTTTATGGCGGTACTCAGGATAATAATAGTCTCAGTGGGCCTTCAAGAACAATAAGTGCCAATGGAATTTCAAATGCTGACTGGATCATCACACTTGAAGGGGATGGCTTTGAATCTGAAAATGATCCTACCGATCCGAACATCGCATACGTGCAGGCACAGTATGGGGTGCTGGCACGCTATGACAGGAAGAGTTTGGAAGTTGTAGACATCAAACCAATTGAGCGGGAGGGTGAGGATGCCTTGCGCTGGAACTGGGATTCACCTCTTTTGCTCTCTCAACATAAGCCGACCAGAATATATTTTGGTGCGAACCGCTTGTTCAGGAGCGACGACAGGGGTGATAGCTGGGTTGCAATTAGTGGTGACTTGTCTCGCCAATTGGATCGGAATAAATTACCTGTGATGGGAAAAGTGTGGAGCATGGATGCAGTAGCCAAAAATGCCTCCACTGATTTTTATGGCAATCTGGTCACCATTGCTGAATCAAAATCAGATGAGAATCACCTTGTCATTGGTACGGATGATGGTCTCATTCAGGTCACGAAAGATGCTGGTAAGTCATGGACAAAAATCGACAATATCCCCGGAGTGCCTGAACGCACTTATGTAAATCAGATTATTGCTTCATCTCATGATGGGAATACTTTTTATGCGGCTTTTAATCACCACCGTTATGGTGATTTCAAACCGTATCTCTTTAAGAGTACAAATGGTGGACTGAACTGGAGTCCTGTCCAAAGTAATTTACCCTCTCGCGGAAGCGTTTATTGTATTGGAGAGGACCATGTAAATCCGGAATTACTTTTTGCGGGAACAGAATTTGGTGTTTTCTTTACGATCGATGGAGGAAAAGAATGGGTACAGCTTAAAGGAGGATTACCGGTTGCAGCTGTTCGTGATATGGCCATACAAAAGCGGGAGTCCGATCTTGTGTTAGGAACCTTCGGCAGAGGAATATACATTCTTGATGATTATACAGCACTCAGGAATTTTAAAAAAGCAGACTTACAAAAAGAGGCAGTAATCTTTCCTGTCAAAGACTCATGGATGTTTGTTGAAGGAAGACCATGGGGCTCACCATTAAAAGGTTTTCAGGGCGAGGGCTTCTTCTCGACTCCAAACCCTAAAGTAGGAGCAGTCTTTACTTATTATTTAAAGGAAGAATTCAAAACAATTAAGGATAAACGAAAAGATAGAGAGAAAGAACTGATTAAAAGGAATGAACCTGTTCCATATCCATCAAAGGATTCAATTCAGATGGAAGATAAACAGTCTAAGCCTTATCTGGTTTTTACAATTGAAGATGAGTCAGGTAATGTTGTCCGAAGAATAAAGCAAGATGCTAAAAAGGGAATGCATCGTCTTGTTTGGGATTTTCGCTATGCCTCATCTGGTGCCGTAACATTCGCCGTTCCTGATGCCTCCAATCCATACGATGTAGCTGAAAATGGCTACCTCGCAATGCCCGGGAAGTTTGCAGTGAGTCTTAGTAAATTTGAAGACGGAATGTTCACGAAGTTGAGCGGATCTGTACCGTTTGAGGTGAAAGGTCTGAATGCAGCCACATTACCTGCAACAGATAAAAAGGCACTTGACGCGTTTGCGAAGAAAGTGGCTGAATTGCGCAGAGCTTTTGCGGGCGCTGATCAATACCGAGGTGAGGCCATAAATAAAATAAAGTTCATGAAAACGGCAGTCCTTGATGCTCCTGCAAACTCAATAGATGCCCTGAAAAAACTTCATGATCTTGAAGCAAGACTTGCTGATGTGAATATTCTGTTGAATGGAGATGCAAGTCTTGCGAAACGGGAATTTGAAACACTGCCGTCATTAAATTCCAGAATAGGCAACATGCAGTATTCAATCTGGAATGCTACGGCGGCTCCCACACAAACATTTATTCAAAGTTACGACGTTGCCGCGTCACAGTTTTCCAAAGTACTTGCAGAACTGAATAAAATCGATGTAGAAATGGCATCTCTGGAAACAATGCTCGAGCAGTATCAGGCACCTGCTACGCCGGGAAGATTGCCGGTTTGGAAAAAGTAATAATGAGGTTAATTTAGAGGATAGAAATTTGAATTAACACAACCTATGCAATTGATTTTTTCTGTTGCATAGGTTGTGATTAATCATCACTCCAGCCCCATGGTGCGTCAGGTGGAGCAATTGGCTTGGTTAAATCAAATTCTATACTAAAAAAGCGAGAGGTGTCCACACGCCTTAAATTATAGCTATAAACTGAATCGGTAATCGTGATCCACCAGATATTGGAAGAAGCAGGCGGTATAAGGTTACTGGTATGTTGATCGGCTGAAAATACCTGTGATGTAGCTTGTCCTGTATTGGTGGTAGCACCTCCATACATTGTTATCTTATCTTTCGTTCCATCTGCGTGTCTGTGATCGTGTTTTAATTCAATACGATCATCGTAATAAGTCAGGATCCAGGTTCTTGATTTGTCATCTCCTACAAAAAATGGAATTTTAACAAGAGAATCACTACAGTAGCGTACATGCATAATCAATGATTTACCTGAAAATTGCGGATCCTCTGCCGGAGCAATAAGTTTGCCTTCAAAAGCTTTTCCGCATAGCGACTGTAGCTTTTCCCGGAAAAGTTGAGCACCATTTTTATCCTGCGAAAACACAATGGAGCTGCTGAAAAAAAATAGTATGGGTATGATGTGTTTCATAGGTCAGAGGTGAATATATTTTGAAAAGAAACTATTGATCCGGAAAGATAGTTTTATTGTATATATGAAATGTAATTTTAGCGTGAAATAAAACTTTCCTGTGTATAATGCCTGTCGGAAAATGAAGCAAAGAGTCAATCGTTGTTTGTAAACCTTCCCCAGGCATCATTACTTCGACGAATTTTCAAAATGAGATGGACAAAGGAGTTTTCATTCGCCAAAAAGTCTGATCCTGAAATTTATCAAATCATGGCTTTTCTATTTGTTTTTTGAGGATAATATTTACCGGCAATCAGATTCACCCAAATTTATTGACCTTGGTCAAAAACAGATTGGCAGGCAGGAATAATTCAGTTATCTTCATCCTACATTCTTATCTTAAGCTCATAACATGAAAAATGTTTACACGCTTGCTCTTCTGCTTTTTCTTTTTTCTGTCACCGGTAAAGCACAGCGTTTCGCTGATGTAGCCTTATCAGGTGGTCTTAGTAATTACATAGGCGACCTTGGAAATGAAAAAAACTTTCCTGTCAGCTCAGCCAATATCGGTTCGTCATTAACTCTTCGTAATTTTTTAAATAATCCTCGTAACTCCGGCACTTACCAAAGGGCTTTCGATATGCAGGTTCGTTTCAGCTGGCATCGCCTGCAGTATGACGAAACCAAAGCAATTGGAAGCAAGGAGGGAGCTGAACTACGAAATTATCTTCGCGGAATAGGCTTCAGGAATGACCTTCTGGGCACGGAGATTGGTTTTACATACAGTTTTCTTCTAAATAAGCGAGCACCTCTCACCAAACCAAAATTTAGCGGTTTTGTAATGGTTGGAGTCGGAGCATTTTTTGGACAACCTAAAGCAGATTTATTCCGTGGGGACATTGATCTGGCTAACCGCTATTATTTTTGGGCGGATGGTACCGTCAGAGACCGCCCTGATAACGAGAAGCACATCGGAGAAGAAATTAAAAGAGATGGTGTGTACGAAACAAAATTACATAACTGGATGACGGAAGGGCAAGGTTACAGCCGTGAGATTCACCGAAAGAAGCCTTATGATAATTGTAATGTTGCCATTCCAATGGGTTTTGGTGTCAGGTATATGTATAATAAACTTCTTACTTTATCTCTGGAGTTCAACTATTACTATTTCTTTTCAGATTATTTGGATGATGTGAGTGGTCGTTATGCGACTTATGAGGAGCTTGTGGCATCATTTCCTATTGCTGATGAATTCAATATTGCAAAATATATTTCAGATCCTACCGGTAGAGGTACCAATGGTTTTGTTGGTCCTGTTACAAGTCCAAGAGGCAATCCTGATTTGAATGATGCGTTTACTTATTTCAGCTTTGAGGCTTCCTATAAAATCCAATGGAAGAAGAAAGGCATTTACGGACGGCGATCTTAACTTAACATGAAAACCAGTTAAATCCCAACAAGAAAGACACCATTGGTGTCTTTCTTGTTGGGATTCTGTTTTGGTTCCGAACTATGCGATAGAATAAAATCTATTGAATCAGATTGGATTATTTTGATTGGTTGATTTGATCGAGAAGTTTCATCAGTTCGTCAAGTTTAGGACTTAAAATTATTTCAGTCCTTCTGTTTTTCTTTCTTGCCTCAGTAGTATTGGCTGTATCAATAGGCTGGTAAGGTCCTCTTCCTGCTGCCGTCAGACGGGCGGGTTCTATATCAGATCCGGAAAGAATGATTTTTACCACAGATGTGGCCCGAAGTACACTCAACTCCCAGTTATCTCTGGCTCCACTTGGTAATGTGCCTGAGATTGGAATATTATCAGTATGTCCTTCTACCAGGATATTGATGTCCTTATTTTTGACAAGAACCTTTCCCAGTTCATGTAAAGCCTCTTCTCCTTTCTTTTCAATAGAGGTGCTGCCTGAAGCAAAAAGCAAGCGTTCTTCCATGGATACGTATACGCGCCCCGCTTTTTGGTTCACGCTCAGACCGCTTCCCTGAAAGCCAAGGAGTGCATCGCTGACGATCTTGCGCAACGCATTAACACTGGAATCTCCCCGGTTCAGAATATCCTGCAGTTCTTTAACCCTAGCATCTTTTTCAATCAAATTGGATTGGAGTTCATTCACTTTGAATTCTCGGTCTGCCAATGAAAGAGAGTCTTTTTTAATCTTGTCTTCTTTCTTGATCAGATCTTCTTTAATCTGTATCAGTTGTGCGATGAGCCTTTTTGTTTCCTCGGTATTTCCTGCCAATAACTTTTCATTATTTGATAGTAGTTTATCATAGGATTTTGTCAATTCAGAATAGAGATCTGTCAGCCTCCTGTATGAAATGCCCTGGGTGGCTGTGTCATTCATGAGCGTTTTAACATTCTTCGACAATTCTTCTACCTGAGAAGCTAATTCAGTGTTTTTTATTCCGTATTGTTCATTATCGGATCTTAATTGTTTGTTTTCATCACTGCAGCTTGCTTCTTTTTTCTTCAGATCATCAAATTGTCTTGCCGGTACGCAGGCGTTGAAAACAATAAGAACCGTGCAAAATGTAATGAATTGTGTAATTCTTGTTGACATATTCTTCATATATTCTTATATTAGTATGTATTTGCTGAAGGTCAAAATTAGCCATTCTCCGAATCCGTAAAGCATTCCTTTGGGTCTGTTTTCAACAGGTTAACAGAAACATTTTATTACATCATTCGTTATTAACATTGCTGTTCATCAAATTTATACATTTATGCTCTCACTGAACAAGAATTGGATTACGGAGAATCACATAGATTTTGAGTACAAGAAGTATGTCTTGCTGGCTTATCTGCAGCATGTGAGCGATAACTTTACCGAGAACAGACTTTATCCATACCTTGCAGATCTGGTAGAGCATTACAGGAACCTTCGTTCTATCAAGGACAATAAAAAGGTGCTTTTCAACCAGTTCCCGGAGAGATTAACGGGTTCCGATACAGAAGAATTTCGATTGATTTATGAAAAAATGGTTCAGGACGATTCCCTCATGCAGGAGATCGAAAGCATCCTGGATTACTCAATCCCGCAGATGGAGCACGCGCTCAACGAGGGGAAAAAGATATATGATATCATTGAAGATAAGCTAAAGATTTTCCCTATAGGAGTCATGCCCTTATTCAATGAAGATGGTTATCTTTTCTTAAAACTTGGTACTTCAACAGATACAAGGGTATATGAGTATCATATCACGATTTTCGAGAATCCTCTGGAACGCTATAGGGGAATTCATGTGAATTATATTGCCACCTATGAAAAGAACATTCTCAACACTTATGAGGCTATCAAGAGTGATCTGATATCTTTTAATAAAAGTCTTCCAAACCCTGCCGCTTACGCG
Organism: uncultured Flavobacteriales bacterium; assembly: GCA_964355885.1. Classification (GTDB taxonomy): domain Bacteria; phylum Bacteroidota; class Bacteroidia; order AKYH767-A; family 2013-40CM-41-45; genus QQVM01. The sequence continues at coordinate 1,877 of CAYHFJ010000067.1, read as the reverse complement.
ATTGAAACGGAACTCACGATTCCATTCGACGAGACCTTTCTTCCTTTAGTGAAGCGAAGTATTGTAAAGAGAATCGCGGGAAACGCATAAGCTGGGAACTTGAAAATTTACTCACTTTTTTTTGCAAACCAGAGAGCCAGGACAAAAAATGTTTTGACTAATTGATAAGAGATCCAGCTTAGAAAAAGTTCATAACGATTCATGCGTTTTCTGAAGACAGATTCTGTTATGAGTGAGCAGTGATCTGTTATTATTTTATCCAACCTGTACTGAAAGTTTTCTGAAAATGTCGCATCCGCGATGTCAAGATTCAATTCAATGTTGCTATAGGTGCTAAGATTATTCAGGTCATAAGATCCGATGCTTGTAAAATTATTGTCGCTGATCAACACCTTTCCATGCACGTTTGAAGGCAGGTATTCATAGATCCTGATTTTATTTCTGAGAAGCCAGGAATATAGATAGCGACGTGCCAATAAAACCAGCTTTACATCTGACTCATGTGAAACAATCAACTTAATATCTACTCCACGCTGGACAGCCTCTTTCAGCAGTTTCCGGATCCGACCGCCGGGCAGAAAATAACCGCCGACTATTGTAAGAGAACTTTTACAGTTCCTTATCTGATTCCGATACGTACGTGCAATTTCATTTTTTCCGTAGATGTAATCATTCTGGCTCACCTTAACGGCTACTCCTTTAATAATTGGAATTATATTTGGGGTAATATCATGTCTCAAGTTCCTCGGGAATGATTTAAAGCGCGAATTCATCCATCTCTTCCGGCAGATTAAAAGAAGTCTTTGGGCAGAATCTCCTTGAACCTGAACAGAAAAATCCAGCCAGGCCGGAGATCCTTCCTGATCTGTGTATTTATTACTGATATTTATTCCACCAACAAGTGCAATTTTCCCATCCGCCACAACAACCTTTCTATGCAGTCTCCTGCCAATATGAAAGGATCCTCGGGAATAAAATTTTCCAAAATACTTGAATTTTATTCCTGCCTCTCTCATCTCCTTAAGGTGAAATTGACCGAAGTTTTGGGAGCCGTATGCATCAATTAAAACGAAAATTTTAACTTTCCGGAGAAGGGCACTTGCCTTCAATGCCTCCATGATCCGACGCCCTGTTTCATCAGGTTCGAATATGTATATCTGAAGGTGGATCTCATTGACGGCCCCCCGGATGATATTCTCAAGCCGGGAGAAAAAATCTTCGCCACTTTGTACCAACTCAACCCGATTACTTTTCAAAAAGCGCTCTTTTGTACGCTTCCTTATAATACTCCTGTAATTTGCCAATTTCAGGTTTTTTGTCCTCAATAGTTTTCTTCCTCTATTTTTCCAAGGATATTTCCGCTAAGATAGAACTATCATTTTTGAGCTATCAAAGATATTTGCAAACTTCAAAAAAATACTACCTTTGTTTAGTTACGATAATTACATATGCAAAACAACGAACAACTGTTCATTCATGTGATGTATATTTTTCATTCTTCTGCCATGGTAGCCATGGGAAAGCTGAAGAATCCTGCTTCTGATAAGATTGAGAGGGATCTTGAACAGGCAAAGCAGGCAATCGATATTCTAGGGATGTTAAAGGAGAAAACCAAAGGAAACCTGAGCCCCGAAGTGGCTGGTTTGCTTGATAAATTTTTGACTGAACTGCGCCTTAATTTTGTCGATGAATGCAATAAAGACGCGATCAGTTCCTGATTTTACCCAGAGTCCCGAAACCATTTGGAAGGGAGAAAATGTATAACAATTTTAAAAATATAGCCTGAATTTTATAATCCTGTTATAATTGGATATGTTTACGGATATTTCAGCTTTCTTTCTCATCATGAATTGGCCTGACGAAAAAACCTATACTAT
>CAYHFJ010000066.1:0-16514 GCA_964355885.1 uncultured Flavobacteriales bacterium | reverse complement strand
TAGGCGACATCCGATTGAAAAACTTAGAGACGAAGGAATTCATCTCGGTTTTAATGGATATTTTTTATGTCTTACACCCCGTTACTCAGAAACCAATCGCTTATGCCACCATTAGCACTGATATTACGGAACGCAACCGTGCAGAAGAGACGATGCGATTAACTCAGTTTGCAGTCGACAATGCCGGCGATGCGATTATATGGATGAACCCTGACGCCCGAATTGTCAGCATCAATGAAGCCGCATGTCGCTCGCTTGGTTATACACGACAAGAGCTTTTGGAGCTTTCGGTTCATGATATCGAACCCAAATATGATAACGAAACCTGGTTAGCGTTTTTTAGTGACCTTAGAAAAAATGGTTCGCTCTTTTTTGAAACCGCCCAACAGGCAAAAGATGGTCACATGATACCTGTTGAAATCAGAGCAAACTATATAAAATTTGGAGATAAAGAACTCAGTTGCGCCTTTATTCGTGACATCTCCGAACGAAAAAAAGTTGAACAAAATCTCGAACTACAAAATAAAGAACTTCAAAAGACTAACACCGAATTGGATCGCTTCGTGTATAGCTCCTCACATGACCTGAGAGCACCATTAAAGTCACTGTTAGGATTGGCTGAGCTTATTAAAGAGGATACTGATCCGGATAACATGATCCAATTGGAACGAATGGAGATGATGCAAAGGAGTGTAAAAAAACTGGACGATTTTATAGAAGATATTGTGCATTACTCTCGAAATACCAGAATGGAAGTCTCCAGAGATGAAATTGATTTTGAGGATATGATTCATGAGATAAGAGGAAATCACAAATTCATGGAGGGGACAAAAGGACTAAACTTGAAAGTGGAAATAAATCAAACCGGGCATTTTATTTCTGATAAAAGAAGGATAAATGTAATTCTGAATAACCTCATCTCCAATGCTATTAAATATGTGGATCCATCAAAAGAAAATTCATTTGTTAAAGTATTGGTTAATTGTACCGACTCCAATGCAAAAATCAGAATTGAGGATAATGGGATTGGAATAGCCGAAAAAGACAAGGAAAAAATATTTGAAATGTTTTACCGGGCTACCAAATTTTCTACGGGCTCAGGTTTGGGTTTATATATTGTAAAAGAAACTATAGTGAAACTTGACGGAACCATTCTGGTGGAATCTGAATTAAACAAGGGAACGACATTTACTGTAGAAATTCCATCGCAATTGGAATCTTAAAACAAATCACCATGAAAATCAGACACGCCCTACTTATCGATGATAATGATATTGACAACTATATCTCTAAAACCATCATCACAAAAAGTAATAAAGCAAATAAAATAAGCACCAGGAATTCCGCGGTGGAAGCGTTAAAGTATCTGGAAACACTAAAAAATAATCCGGAAGAATTTCCAGACGCGATTTTTCTGGATATCCGTATGCCCGAAATGGATGGGTTCGGTTTTCTGGACGCCTACACACAACTACCGGAAATTCTGAATAAGCAATGTGATATATATATGCTCACATCCTCTAACGATAAGGGAGATATTGAACGGGCATTACACTATCCGTTTGTTAAAAAGTATTTTAACAAACCATTGGAAGTAAGTATGCTCGATTCCCTTTAGATTCATTGCATCATACTGCTCACTTTTTATGTCGAAAATTGAACGAAATATAATTTATTGAATAAATTCCGGTTTTACTGTGATCATAAAATAAGCCCAATTATTCGATTCGCCGGCATCTCCGTTTTTCAGGACTTCAAGAGTTGATGTGCCAAACATTTGCGAATAACCAAATTTAAAATTAATTGTTTTTGAAGGAATATATCCTAAGGACAAATCCAATTCCGCTCCAAGCTTACTGTCTTTGGCTTTATACTCTCCACTTGCTAATAATGCTTCAGTATCTAAAACATCCGCAGATGAAATAAAATAATGCGGCTCAAGATAAATGAAAAATTTCTTCTTCTCGTATTTTAATCGAAGATAGATATCTTGTAATCCTACACCTCCATGAGAACTCCCTGCATAAAAATAATCCATGTAGCCATTGAATTTATGTCCTGTTCCATACAGTGGAGTAAAATTATGAAGATGTTCTTTATAGCTGGCGTTTGTGTCGGTCTGACTCTGGCCACTGAGATACTCATAACCAAGAGCAAGCGAGGCTCCTGATTTAAATTTGAACATGAATTCCGCACCTGCTAAAAACGCATTGATATTCTTTTTGCTGGAACCATCATGCCCACTTTGATAATACCCTTTAGACATAATCCACAACTTTTCTGATGTATATTCTAAATGAGCTCCTGTAACCTGGTTATATCGAATCACCGAATTACTTACAGGTGATTGAATTCCGTTATTTACAAAGAGGATGCTGGCGTTAAACTTTTCCATTTTTTTGTTCAACCACAAATACTGCAATGCCTTATAATTATTTGATACTGTATAATAAGTTGTGTTTAATTGCTCCGAATTCTGGTTAAAAGCGAATCCGCTATGTGCTGTCCAGGTACTATCAATGAATTTAATAAGCAGGAGATCATGACTCCTGCCCTGATTATTCCAATCGGAATTTCCAAAAATACGGTGATCATTATAAACTAACTGCTGCCTTCCAGCCCTGAAAGAAAATTTCTTGCTCAGATTATACTCTAGCCAGGCTTCATTAACTGACAAGAGTCCGTCACTCATGTTTTGCTGGCTTTGACTTCCCCATGTCCGAATATCCTGAATTGAGATACCCGCTTTTAGCTGGTCTTTTGTATAAAGTGCCGTCAATCTTGTTCTTTGCCCAACGAAAAGAGCCGCATCTGAAGATGTGTCTGCCAGCGACTTATATCCATGACGGTACTCCAGCCTAGGTCTGATTTCTCCATTTAACTGAAACTGAGCGTTCACATTCAGTGTTAATAGTAATATACCGATGATATGTAAGATTTTCATTTGACGGATTTAAGCGATCATTATTATTCGCGGCCAATTTAAATCATATTCCCTTGTAAAAATATGAGAAAAGTCAGGACTGAGAGAAAAACATAAATGATTAAATGATGTGATACCCTGATTCCGCTGCTAATAATATAATTCGATTATTTAAATTCGATTATTTATTCGTGCATTCGTAGCAACTATTCCTTCTTTAATTTGCTATGCAAATAGTACTACACTCCAAAATTCCCATCATCCCAAAACAGGTTCAAAAGAAATTTTGAATATTCAATTTCACTACTGTGAATCACGACCAAGTATAACCAGTTTCCTGATAGCTACTAATTCCCCGCCACTCTCCAGTTTCAAAAAATAAATTCCTTCTGACAGACCCGCGCGTGAAAAACTAAATTCCTGTATCCCGGCTAACTGAGCCTCTTTGATAACATGCATGATTTCATTCCCCTTCACATCGAACATGCGAATCTTCATTTCAACAGGTTTTTTAAGCTCGTACCGCAACATAAATTCTGACCCGGCTGGATTGGGATACACCTCAAGTTCAGTACTCAAAAAGGGAACCTTGTTGAGCTTTGTGAATAATGTATCTGTAATATTTGTGCTAAAGACACCTGCGCCATGCGTTCCAATTGCAAGCAATCCATCGGAGGTTCTGAAATCCATCATGTCAACAACGATGTTGCCAATTTCATTCGTAGCTATATGTGTCCATGCTGTATTTAAGCCATTCAAAGTATTTGTCGCGAACAAACCAATGCTGGTACCGGCGAAGTAAACATTTCCGGTAGCTGTAGGTGCAATTGTAACCCATCTTATTGAAGGCCCATTTCCTGTACCGGCAGAATTTGCTTCAAGATTGCCCCCTATCTTTGTCCATATCAATCCACCGTCGGTAGTATAATACAGGCTATAGATATTGTAGTTAGAAAAAGCCGCGATTAATTTATTCGCATCGTTAGGGTCAACCGCTATACAATTTACATAGCTCCCACTGTTAAATGCATTGCTGCTGATCTCCGTCATCACCGGAGTAGCACTTTCCGGATTTTCAATTTTATAGATAGATCTTTTGCTTGTACCTACATACAACCTGTTAGGCGCGGATTTCGAAACGGCCATACAACTCACCCGTGCACCCGCTGCCGGAACAGTATCCGGTAATCGAATCCATCCGGTAGAAATGGTGTCCCATTCGCCTGTGAGAGGGATACTATTCAGGCTATCGTTTCTCCATATTTTCGTTCCTTCTCCCAAATACATTCTGTTTGTATTATTCGGATCGAGAATGAATGGATTAATAAACAGATAATCCGAGCCTCCAATGGGATCCATTCTCCGGAAACCAAGAATATTTCCCGCGGCATCTAAAGAATATTTTCCAATCCGTCCTTCTTGTCTTGACATATAATAATTCTGATGCCCATCGTCAATTGCACAATGCGCTCCATCTCCCAATCCGGGATGCGTCCATGGTATCAATGGATTTGAAGAGTTCGTAAACCAAGTGCCATTGTCTTGTGTACCACCAATAATGATATCGCTCCCCGATGTTCCATGATCCAATGCAATAGTGTAAAACTGAGAAGTGATGTACCCTTCGTTTAACTCTTGCCACACAACAGGATTTGCACGGATATTGGAGGTAAAATTTAATCCTCCATCGTTAGATTGAAAAACCATATCGGGATTTGATGGTACAAAAACCAACCCGTGTTGATCAGAGTGGTGATTTAAATAATTAGTGTAAAATGGAATTGTCGCTGCCTGATCATAACCGCCTATGAATGCCGTATTATTCGAAGTAGTAAAACCATCAGAGGATCTGAATAAATTTGTACCTCCTATAATTACTGTATTGGGATCTGATGGATGAACAGCTACCAGTAAATCATAACCTCCCTGAGAATTGAAGTTCCCAAGCTGGGAACCATCGAATGGAATGTTCGGGGACAAATCAACCCATGTTCCGTCTGCTCCTGTTCCGTTTCCAGATATGTACGTGTATTTCCAAAGGCTGTTCCATTCGGGATCTCCCTTCCAATTTGTTGTCATCTTTCCCATATTGGGAGTCTCTCCTAAAAAATATACTTCATTTTCATTGGAAGGATTAATTCCAATAACCACTCGTGCAAAAGAGCCGGTGTCCCATCCCGGAGGTGAAATTGAAAACCAACCCAATGCGGGATCTTTTCTCCAGATACCTTTTTGTGCTCCATCACTGTCAAGTGCTCCATAGACAACACCAGTTGTGCTAACATCCACATCAGCGAAATAAGAATACACACTCGTGCTTCCCCGATCTATATTCCAGGTTCCGCCTCCATTCATGCTTTTATAAATTGTTCCATAACATGCGACATAAACCACATCGTTGATCAGGTCACTTGGATCCGTAACTACCTTAAACGTGATGTCGAAAGGTGTGTCAAAACTCTGCGGCGTACCTGAAGTGGATGAAACAAGTAAATTCCAGGTTAAGCCTCCGTCTGTTGATTTAAAAACTCCATTTCCCAGATAATAAGCCCCGGAAGCACCGGCACTGGCCCCAACTCCTTCTCCTGTTGTGTAATACCAAGTATTTGTGTGACCGGGACGTTTATCCTGAGCAATGGATGTTATGGCAGGATTCTGATTCAATGAGGATACACGAGTCCAGTTTGCTCCTGCATCAGTCGAACGCCACAGGCCCCCGTTTACGGATCCTGCGAAAAAAATATTCTCATCTGTAACATCAATCGCGATTGCCCTTGTTCTTCCTCCCATGTTTACCGGCCCGCGGGAAAAGAAACCGGCACCAACTCTCGACATAGGTGAAGAGTTGAACTGAGGTAATGATGTTGAAAACGAAAGCTCTCTTGTTCGCATCCCCGCAGGTATTACTCCTGTTGCAGGATCCGACAAGCGCATTGTTTCCCACTCAGCCCTGCCAAGGGAAGAATAGACTGAGGCGAGTCCGTGTGAATTTGTTTGCAGGGAGTTCACTACTCCGCTGTTTTCTGTAAATATAAAAACAGTGATAATCAGAAGTAATACAGATGTGAGAGAGTAAATTATTTTCATGTTCGATGAATTAAACAAAGTTTGTGTGAACGACCAAGAGTTTCCTAAACAAAAAAGAAAATCTCTTCAATGCTAAAATTAGAAAAATTATTTGGATTCTCTCAATGGTTGAAGGTACTTCACAGAATAAGCAACTTCCTCCTTGCCTAATACAAGCCTTTCCTGTAAAATAACCTGAAAAGTTAGAACCTGTTCTTTAAAATAACCTTCTAAAACGTTCTTCTGTTCCACTGACAATTGAATATTCAGTGTATCACCTGACCCAACCGAATGTGTCAAACCGGACGAAAGTGAAATCACTTTGTTTACAATAAACTTTGGAATGATTTCAGTAGAGTCCTTCATCTGAATAGATTCATTATAAAAAAATCCTGAGAGTTTCATTGTCTGAGGGGAAGATGCGGGAGCATCCGGCTGATCAAATACGGTATCTACAACCGATTCAGAAGCAATTGATCTAACCGACGGTCTATGACAAGAACAAAACAGAAAAATTAAACTGTTAAAAAGAACAGCGATTCTCATAGATACAAAGATCAAAAAGAAATTGATACGTATCACATATTTACAAAAACAATCTCTGTGTTCTTTGTGCTTTTCTCTGTGTTCTTTGTGGTTAATTTTTTTACCACAAAGTTCGCAAAGCTACACACAAAGTTCACAAAGCAGGTGCTGCGTTTCGCAAACATCTTTTCACAATTTATTGTAACGGGCATAAAAAATTGCGACACCCTCTCCGTGTTCTTTGTGCCTTCCTTTGTGTTCTTTGTGGTTACTTTTTTACCACAAAGTTCGCAAAGCTACACACAAAGTTCACAAAGGAACACACTTAAAAGTCCTTACGCTAAATATTCTTAAATTGGAATTATGCTGCAAGCGATTCAATTACTCTCCTATATACTTTTTGCGGAGATTTTTTTTGTCTTCCTCTTCAATAGCCTCAAAATTATTGGACGGATGAAGCGAGATCATTTCATCCATATTAATATTTTTAACGTCCATGAAACTCTTACGAAAGCTCATCATTTCAGAACCATCAACATGGTAGACAACAACAAAAACATCTTTAATATCTGATTCATTTATCTTTTTGTTTTCTTCCGAAGGCTCCGGAAAAAGTTGATAGTCGGTAGGGGTCATAAATATTTGTTTTTAACTTTTAAATTAATAAGCATGAATACGCTTAAAGCAGCCAGAAAGATACCATTTAGCAGTGTCCTGTCCGCAGAAGAAGGGACCCCTTCTTACTCATGTAAGATTAATCAGAAAAAACGAGTTTGCCTTTTTCCGATATTCCAAATCGGATAGAAATGACAGATTCTATAAATAAAGTAATCCTGGAAGACATAAGGTCACCTCAAAGAACCTCTTTAAGTCACAATTCTCAGGAATTGCTGCCCGACAATTGTCTACCGTAAAAGCTTACAATTAACTCCGGAAAAAACCTTTGCCGGTCAGATTAATTGAGCAGCACCATACATTCTTTCACGCAAATCATGAATGGCCGAATCTGAAATGTATTCATCAAAAGACATTCGTTTGTCAATGATTCCACCCGGAGTAAGTTCAATAATACGATTAGCGACAGACTCCATAAAAGCATGATCATGTGAAGTGAAGAGAGCAATATTTTTCCAGTCTTTCAATGCATTGTTAAAAGCGGTGATTGACTCAAGATCGAGGTGATTGGTTGGCTCATCAAGAATGAGGCAGTTGGCCTGTGCTAACATCATTTTAGAAACCATGCAACGAACCTTTTCTCCTCCGGAAAGTACACTTGCTTTTTTGAATGTTTCTTCTCCGGAAAAAAGCATTTTTCCCAAAAATCCCCTGATGTAAGTTTCGTCCTTATCAACAGAAAATTGTCTCAGCCAATCGATCAGATTAATATCATCCCTAAAAAACTTAGCATTTTCATTGGGTAAATAAGCCTGACTAATAGTGCTGCCCCATTTATATTCTCCCCCGTCCTGCTTTTCCTGACCCATCAGTATTTCAAAAAATGATGTAATGGCCTGATGGTCTTTTGATATAACAGCTACCTTATCTCCTTTAACCAAGGTGAAGGAAATATCTGAAAAATAATTTTGTCCGTCAGCCGCATTTTTGCTGAGATTCTCCACCGCTAAAATCTGATCCCCACATTCTCTTTCAGCCTTAAATATTATAGCCGGATATTTTCTGGTTGAAGGCTGTATGTTGTCAACAACCAATTTCTCCAACAATTTCTTCCGGCTCGTAGCCTGTCTTGACTTTGAGGCATTAGCACTAAATCGTTCGACGAACTCTTGTAACTCTTTGCGCTTGTCTTCAATTTTCTTGTTCTGATCCGAACGCTGACGCAAAGCCAACTGACTCGACTCATACCAGAAAGTGTAGTTCCCGGTATAAACATTAATTTTTCCAAAATCAATATCAGCTACATGTGTACAAACAGTATCAAGAAAATGTCTGTCGTGGGAAACAACAATGACAGTATTTTGAAAATCCGCTAAAAAATTCTCCAGCCAGGTGATTGTATCAACATCCAGGTCATTTGTCGGCTCGTCAAGAAGGAGGATGTCAGGATTTCCAAACAAGGCCTGTGCAAGAAGCACACGCACTTTTTCTTTTCCGCTTAACTCAGCCATCTGCATGGTATGATACTCTTCTTTTACGCCAAGATCACTCAACAAATTTGCAGCATCACTTTCCGCATTCCATCCATTCATGTCACCAAATAGTTGTTCAAGTTCGGCAGCTTTATTTCCGTCTTCCTCCGTAAAATCCGCTTTAGCATAGATTGCATCTTTAGCATGCATGACATCCCAGAGTTTTTTATTCCCCATCAAAACAGTTTCCAGAACCCCATGCTGATCGAACGCGAAGTGATCCTGTTTCAGAACACTCATCCTCTCACCCGGACTAATTGTTACCTGACCTGTAGTCGGATCTGTTTCACCCGATAAAATTTTGAGAAAAGTTGATTTCCCGGCTCCATTTGCTCCAATTACTCCATAACAATTACCCGGGATGAATTTGGTGCTCACTTCATCAAAAAGGACTCTTTTCCCATAGCGGAGGGACAAATTAGATAGAGAAATCATTGATTTTTACGTTTTTAAGGGCTGCAAAGATAATGAAAATCAACGGTTTTTGCTAATTTCCACGGCTCTTTCCTATTTATAGAAAACATAAAAAGCCTGCTGAATAAACGATCTTCCGGAAATATCCATCAGATGTATAATTGTTAATGCCTGTTTCATAATATTGTATATTTTAATCGTTTTGTTTTTCTATCCCCGCAAGCTATGGGGAATTAACCCAAGTCCCCCTGCATCCTCATTCAACTGTTTTCAATGAAATTTTAAGCAATCTGCTTAAAAACACGAATTGCATGTAAATAATCCATAAGTCAATGACATTTCGTTGCTAAACAACTATTATTTCGTAGTTTTCTCAAAACAAACAGTATATTTATGCCTATGAAAAAACAAATACTCCTTTTTTTTACCGCTTTAGCCCTGCCTAGTTTCGGTATCGCCCAATGTACCACTTCCAATGCAACGGCATGCCGATGTGAAGATTCCACTCAGACAAATTGTGATTTGTTACCTGATATTCAGGTCGGCCATCCTCCATTCTATGATATAGGAGCAACCTATGGCGTAATTGAATATTCTCAAACCGGTCATGGTGCAGATGACGGAAGACTGAGAGTTTCTGTGTCCACACCCAATCCCGGTTTTGGTCCACTTGAAATTCATACCACCAATGTTTTTGTTTGTGGTACTGACACATTTGTAGGAACAGCACCAAGCATTTGTCCTGATGGAATTTCTTATCCGAGAATTCTCATCAACCAGAGGATCTTTCATAAGAATGGAAACACGATGACCTATTACGATAGAGCTGCCGGTACCATGACTTATCATCCCACTCACAGTCACATGCACGTTGACAACTGGGGTAATTATACTCTTCGTACACGTGATACAACGGAATCAAATCCACTCAACTGGCCTCTCATCGGTTTTGGGACGAAACTTGCCTTCTGTGTAATGGATTACGGAACTTGTGAAGGCTGGCCCGACCATTGCCTCGATACAGCAGGAAACTCTTTGAATATTAACAGCGACTTTCCTAATTACGGACTAGGTGGTGGTTCATATAGCTGCTCCAATTCAGTACAGGGTATATCGTCAGGATATATTGACATCTACTGGACTTCACTCGATGGAATGTGGATTGATATTCCACCGGGCACCTGTAACGGCGACTACTGGATTGTAACTGAAGTTGACCCAAACAACAATTTCCTCGAAGCAGATGAAACGAATAACGTTTACGCCGCTCCTTACCAACTTACACAACAAGAACCAAATCCCGCGACACAAACAACGAAAGTCAATATTGCCAATTCAATTTTAAGTTTGTGTCAGGGAGAAAGCACAACACTCACCGCGGACAATACAATTTCAGGAGCAAATTACCTTTGGAGTAACGGAGACACCACGCAATCTACTACAGTAAGCTCAGCAGGAATTTATTCTGTCGAGTTCTCTACTCCTTGCGGTACAGGACAATCATTCGCTGTTGAAGTGTCTGTCTTCAATCCTCCTGCAGCTCCATCTACAGTGAATGACACCATCCCAACTCCCGGCTCCGCTGTTTTATCCGCTACAGGTGTAGGCGTGATCAATTGGTACGATGCACCAATCGGAGGCAACTTACTGGCTACCGGCAGTTCATTCATAACACCTTCAATTAATACAACTACAATATTCTATGCAGAAACTCAGGAAGCACATAGCGGCCAGAGCTTTCAGGTTGGGCCGGTAGATTCTTCTGTCGCTGCAGGAACATCTTCAACAACGGATCAGTATCTTACTTTTGATGTGTACAATACACTTGTTTTACACTCTGTAAAAGTTTATGCTTTAACAGCAGGAACAAGAACTATTGTATTGAGTGATAACCAAGGAACAGTCTTACAAAGTGCAGTTGTCAACGTAAACACGGGAATGACCGTTGTGGATATTGATTTTCTTATTGATCCGGGAACAGGGTACAGACTGTCGCGTACAGGTGGCGAACTTTTTCGTAACAATGTAGCAACAGGTTTGACTTATCCATATACAATAGATAATTTCTGTTCGATCACAGGCTCTTCACAGGGAACTGACTACTATTATTTTTTTTATGATTGGTCCCTGCAATTACCGGGTACATCCTGTGAAAGCTCCCGCACTCCTGCAGTAGCAATGGTAACCGCGCCAAATTCCATCGCGGATGTAAATAAGATGAACAGCTTAAAGGTTTATCCAAATCCTGCAAACAATATCCTGAATATTTCCTTCTCTTTAGCCGGATCAAATCAAATCCGTCTTGACCTGCTTGATGCTACTGGGCGGCTTGTACTTTCTAAAAGTGTTTCTTCTTCAAGCGGAATGTTTTCCGAACAGTTTGACATGAACCATTTTCCCAGAGGCGTATACAGTGTGCATGTCCTTTCAAATGATAAAAATTATTATCACAAATTGATACTACAGTAATCCGGATCCCTACAAAAAACATCCGGCCTATAGCCAGGTGTTTTTTGTTTCATAACACATCCAAGGATAAGTTCGAAATCGTACATCTATCTGGCTTCCGTTTTAAATTTGTGAATTAGATAAAACAAAATGATGAGGATCTTTCTATTTATATTCCTGTTCGCCATATCTTCACTTCAGCTACATTCACAAGCTATATTTACTGCTTACGATCGCTTTAATTCTCCACTGCCGGACAATCAATGCAGGTACATAGCCATTGATTCGCTACAGAGAAAATGGTTTTGCACGGAATACGGTCTTGCGATCTTTAACGATACCATTTGGGAAGTTTACAATACGACTACATCAGCTATTAGTGATAATTCAATCAAGCATGTTGCTTTCGATGCTCATGGTAAAGCCTGGATTTCCACACAAAGCGGAGGCGTAAATGTATTTGACGGAAGTGGCTTTCTCTCCTATACAACTTCTAATTCAGGAATCACATCCAACTACATTCGCAGCATCACAATAGACGATCAGAATGTTAAGTGGATCGGCACCGACAATGGATTGAACCGTTTCGACGATAGCACCTGGACGGTATTTAACATTTTCAATTCATCTATTCCAGGAAATAATATAAGTGTCATTGCTCCAGAAAATGATTCTACACGCTGGCTCGGTACAATCAACGGAGGACTGGTTCGCATGATCGATACATCTTTCACTTTTTGGAATTCCTACATCCACGGATTTCCCGATAATTCCATACTTGGACTTCTTATCGATCATGGTGGTATTAAATGGCTGGCTTGTCCTGCCGGAGGGTTCGTTCGTTTTTATAACGGTTCCTGGTTTGCTTATAACACAAACAGTTCGCTCATCCCTGCCAATAGTCTTACATCATTGAAACAAGATTCTGGCAACAACTTTTATATTGGCTCATTTGGAAAAGGTCTGATAAAAAATGTAGGGTTTGATTACTATCATTGGAACTCCCTAAACAGTGATATGCCGGACGATATTGTTTACTCAATAGCTTTGGAAGGCAATGGCATAGTATGGTTGGGGACAGATGCTCATGGTGTAGTTCGTTTCGATGAAAATCTCTGGACGGGATTAGCAAACATTCTTGTTAATGAACCTGTCATGATTTATCCGACATTATTCAATACTTCAATTAACATCGTTTCCGCATCGGAGCCGATTGTTTCTGTAAAGGTGATTAATTCTTTGGGAGAAGTAAATCGGCATTTGTCATTTCCAAATCATATAAAAGAAATTTCCTCAATCGATCTTTCCTTTTTAAATGCGGGAGTGTACTTTGTTTCCATCAGCACAGTTAAGCAGAATTTTATCAGGAAAATTATCAAAGTTGATTGAGAGGAAAAAATAGAACACAGATGACGCTGAAAAATAGATAAAATATGATTTTATAAATTTTTTTTCGCATTCATCATTTTTTTCCGCGTCATCTGCGTTCTATTTTTGGGCTACTACTCAGTCTTTACAATCTTTTGAAGTACTCTCTCAGTTCCATCATTAAGTTCGAGGAGATAGATACCGGCAGGATAAGCACTGAGGTCAAAGGAATACAAAATGCTGGGTTGTAAGTTTTCATACTCGTCCAGAATTTTTCCCTGTAAGTTGAAAATTTTTCCCTGTAGATTATTCGCGCTTGAGGGGTCAAAGTAAATATGAGCGAAATCGGTGACGGGATTATTCATGAGCGTAAATTTGATACTTGCCTCAGCTGCTTGAATACCTGTCGTCGGATTATAAACTGTGGTAGGTTCGCTGATCACAACATGTCCTCCTCCCGGCCCGGTATTTCCCAGCTGAACCACACCATAGTATGTATCCGTCATCGTATAAGGAAAAACCGGTTCCTGATTTTCATCAATGCTTACAAAATAAGCGTAGATCCCCTGAGGATATTCCGGTGTAATGCAAAAACGTCCGTTGTGTATATCAAGATCACCGGAGCCCTGTACAAATTCATAGTCTTGTATAAACGCGCCAAGCGGATAGGTTCCATTGATTGCGGGCCCCGGCGAAGAAGCCGTGCTTCCATTGGGAAGTGTAGTCCGGTCGCTGATATTCCTCAGCTGATAGGAAGACCGCATCCTTGTGAAGCTGCCTGTACCATTGGTATCTGAAAAACCGTAGGCCCCGTAAATCGGAAAGCCGTCAAATGCATAACCGATAATTGGCGAATGTTCCGTACTGTCCGTAGCATCATAAAGACAAACCGGATTCACATGATGATGATACTCGCCTTGTTGCTGAGGATGCCCGAGACAATTATCAAAACTGCTTCCCTCCCAGAAAAAAGCATTCCGGTGCCAGACTCCCTGGTTGTTATACGTCATGCCATCATCGGCATTGAATACACTCACTCCATTACTCCAAACACCTGTATGGCCAAGTCCTACGTTCGTTAATGTGCCTGTATTCTGCTGCGGGTTACGTGTAATTTTAAAAACAAAATTCTGGTTCGATGCCACATTGGGATTTCCCTGCCATGGCCCGATGCTATATCCCGGAATACAAGTACAACTGATATATACATTGTTGGTGGAATACTGTACCGTCTGTACGTTGGAAGGGATTCCATTATATCCTGTGGCTCCGGATGTATTAATCACCCAACAACTGATTTCAGGGCTGATCTGCGCATGCATGGTATGCATCGAAAATAAAATAATACAGAGTGCAAATAGAGCTTTTACAAGTGAAAACCCTTTGACAAAGTAATGTTGAATCATCAAAATTGTTTTTTAGAAGATTGTTTTTTTATCACTGATAAATTCGTGCATTCGTGGCAAAATTCAAAAATTCAACAGGACTAAGACCAGAATCTTCGGGCCGGGTTTAAGCAAAGTGATTTTAAATATAGATGATTTCTGTATATCGGGTTCTCACCTCCTCCAGTATTTTATGAATCTCTTCGATCGATTCTGTGGTAACCAACCGCATTCTGAAATCTTTAAAATGGTCCAGACCTTTGAAGTAATTGCTGTAATGCCGTCGCATCTCAAAGATTCCTACACGCGGACCTTTCCATTCAATGGATTTATCCAAATGCACACGACACACTTCCACCCGCTCATTGATGCCTGGCGCGGGCAATTTATTTCCGGTTTTAATAAAATGTTTTATTTCATTAAATATCCAGGGGTATCCGATACTGGCTCGTCCGATCATCACACCGTCGATCCCGTATCGTTCCCGTAAAAATTTTGCTGTCTCCGGCGAATCAACGTCACCGTTCCCGAAAATTGGTATATGCATCCGCGGATTTTTTTTGATCTCCCCGATGAGCGTCCAATCAGCCGTTCCTTTATACATCTGTTTTCTTGTTCTTCCGTGAACAGACAATGCTTTAATACCAATATCCTGTAAGCGTTCCGCAACTTCAACAATGTTTTTTGTGTTCTCGTCCCAACCGAGTCGTGTTTTTACGGTAACAGGCAACTTCAATGCCTTGACGATCTCTTCCGTCATCTTTACCATTTTCGGAATATCCTGCAGCAAAGCGGCACCCGCACCTTTACAAGCAACTGCTTTTACCGGACAACCATAATTAATATCGATAAGATCCGGCTTCGCGGCTTCGGCAATTAACGCGGCTTCAATCATTGAACCAATATCTCCGCCAAATAACTGTATCCCTATAGGTCTTTCGTACTCAAAAATATCAAGTTTATGTACACTCTTCGCGGCGTCACGGATAAGACCTTCACTCGAAATAAATTCAGTGTACATCATATCGGCTCCGTTCTGCTTACAGACAAAACGGAATGGCGGATCGCTCACATCCTCCATGGGAGCGAGTAAAAGAGGAAAATCCCCCAATTCTATGTGTGCTATTTTAACCAATGCTTGATAATGTAAAACTCTTTATATTCTATGTTTGATTAGCACACGGATAACGCGGATTTAACGGATAAAAACAGATTCATTAATATAAATATAAAAAATCCGTGTAAATCTGTTTGATCCGTGTCATCCGTGTGCTAATATCTCTTTCACTTTGCTACTTTTCTCCCCCGAATTTCAACCTTGAACAAATACTGAAAGGAAAAGAAAGCCCTATCTTCGCCGCAAAGGTACGACACAATGAGCTTCAAGGCAATCTGGGCGGATAATACGCCATATTCGAAATTTTTGATTTCTGTAGGAATCATCCTGATCTGTGCCGTCTTCTTCACCTTAGTGAGTACCTTTCTTGCTTCTGTCTTCTACGGAGTCGATATGGCTCAATTGGCAGTGCTAATGTCTGAGCTGGACAAGCCTTCCAATATCGCCGTTCTAAAAATGGTTCAAACCGTCTCGGCTATCGGAACATTTATAGTACCTCCATTTATTCTCGCCTGGCTATTTCATCCGGCACCTTTGAACTTTTTATCCATCAATAAAAAACCTGCCGCTCTTCCTGTGCTGTTAATCACCTCTTTACTGCTTCTTTCTGTACCACTGATAAATTATTTAGGTGTGTTGAATAGCTATTTCCATCTTCCACCATTCTTAAAAGGAATGGAAGAATGGATGAAGGCCTCGGAAGAACAAGCGGCAAGAATTACAGAAGCCTTTCTGGTCATGAAAAGTCCCGGAGAATTATTCTTTAACCTGTTTATGATTGCTTTGATTCCCGCTATAGGAGAAGAACTTTTATTCAGAGGCGTGGTACAGAATATTTTTTCTCGCTGGTTAAAAAATAATCATGTTGCAGTCTGGCTGTCGGCAATATTATTCAGTGCGATGCACATGCAGTTTTATGGATTTATTCCAAGACTTATGCTCGGGGTCATGCTTGGGTACCTCCTCGTTTGGAGTGGAAATATCTGGTGGCCAATTATCGCCCACTTCATCAACAATGCCGCCGCGGTAATTTTTTCATACCTGTATCAAAATAATCTGAGTCAGTTTGATGCCGATAATATTGGCACCGGAGAAGCACAAGCTAATATTGTACTTCTAAG
>CAYHFJ010000065.1:0-16572 GCA_964355885.1 uncultured Flavobacteriales bacterium | reverse complement strand
GCATGCGGTTCGCACTCCACCTATTATTCCTCTCACTTATTTCCTGCAAACAACCGACTTCACAAGAAATGGAACATCCGAACCACTTGATCAGTGAAACCAGTCCTTATCTTCTCCAGCATGCGTATAATCCAGTTGATTGGTATCCATGGGGTGAGGACGCGTGGGAAAAGGCAAGAAAAGAAAATAAGCTTGTTTTGATTTCTATCGGATACTCATCTTGTCACTGGTGTCATGTAATGGAACACGAAACCTTTGAGAATGACAGTACAGCCAGGTTAATGAACGAAAATTTTATCTGTATAAAGGTAGATCGGGAAGAGCGACCGGATATTGACCAGATTTACATGTCTGCTGTTCAACTGATGACCGGAAGAGGTGGATGGCCTTTGAATTGTTTTACTCTACCTGACGGGCGGCCTATTTATGGGGGAACCTATTTTCCCAATGCCAACTGGAATCAGATATTGCACCAACTCAGTAAATTCTACAAGGAAGATCCGGCAAAAGCAAATGAGTATGCAACGGAACTAACGAAAGGAATACATCGGATGGAAGTAATTACTCCCAATGATTCGCCGGTAGATTTTAGGATGCAAGTTCTGGATGAAATGATTACTAAATGGAAAACACAATTCGATTTAAGCGAAGGCGGTCCGAACCACTCCCCCAAATTTCCTTTGCCAAATAATTATGAATTTCTTCTTCATTATTCGGTAGCGACAGAAGATAAAACTGTTCTTGCTCATGTCAATCTCACTCTTGAGAAGATGGCTTTCGGAGGAATCAATGATCAGGTAGGAGGCGGCTTTGCCAGATACTCAACTGATTCGCTATGGAAAGTTCCGCACTTTGAAAAGATGTTGTATGACAATGCACAACTGGTTAGTTTATACTCCAAAGCTTTTCAACAAAGCAAAAACCCATTGTATAAAAAAACAGTTGATCAATGTATTGAATTTATCCAACGTGAATTAACTTCCGCAGAGGGCGGATTCTATTCTGCCATTGACGCGGACTCGGAAGGGAAGGAAGGAAAATTCTATGTATGGACAAAAAAAGAACTGGAAGGAGTCCTTAAAAATCTCCCACAAGAAAATGCAGTAGAAATAATTTCGGAGTATTTCAACATTAACAAAACCGGTTATTGGGAAGATGAAAATTATATTCTTCTAAGAAAAAAAACTGATCAGGAAATAGCAAAACACTTTTCAATCACGACAGAGACCTTGTCTGACCTCGTTGAAAAGGCAAGATCACTCTTGCTTCGGGAACGGGAAAAGCGTGTACGTCCCGCACTGGATGATAAAATTCTTGTTTCATGGAATGCATTAATGATAAAAGGGCTGTGTGACGCTTATACTGCTTTTGGAGAAGTAAAATATTTACAAGCAGCTCAAAAAAACGCAAGCCTTATACTAAATTCCATGCGTACCAGAGATGGAGGACTCTTTCACAGCTATAAAAACGGAACTGCCCGCATTAACGGCTATCTGGAGGATTATTCATTTACCATTGAAGCACTGATCGCATTATATGAATGTGGCTTTGATGAACTATACTTACAGGAAGCTAAAGCACTAACAGATTATGCTTTCAATCATTTCTATGATGATTCAACAGGTACCTTCTGGTTCACATCCGACCTTGACCCTGCACTCATCGCCAGAAAAAAAGAAATACAGGATAATGTGATTCCTGCATCAAATTCTAGCATGGCTAATGCATTATTTCGACTCAGCATTCATTTTGAGAATAAAGAATACCTGAAGACGGCAGAAAAGATGCTTCATAATGTAGTGAACGATATGGTAAAATATGGTTCCGGTTACTCCAACTGGGCACTGCTTTATCTGCATTATATTCAACCTTTAAGAGAGATAGTTATCACCGGCATGAATGCCCATGAAAAACGTCAGGCACTACAAAGTAATTATTTACCAAATTCAATCTTTGCCGGTTCAGTTAGCAATAGTACTCTTCCATTAATGCAAAACCGCTCTGCAGAAGGAAAAACATTGATTTATGTTTGCGAAAACAGAACTTGTAAATTTCCGGTAGAAAGTGTTGAAGAAGCACTAAAATTAATGAGACAATAAACAAGGCTGCTTCAAAAACAAAGACTTATTAAAGTGTCATAAATAGATTTTTTTCATTGCATAGTTTGAGATAAAAGGATAGCCACAGACTTTTTGACATTACTATTGGTTTTAGACCTGAAACCAACAGAAAAATGTTAAAAGAAATTTCCTTTACACTCTTTTCACTCTAAAGAATTAATTTCCTTTGAAAGATAGCCCTGAAAACAGGACATCCTATACTATGGAAAAAATTGAGAAAATCCTTGTCGCTAATCGCGGGGAAATTGCAATTCGTGTGCTGCGGGCTGCATCTGAACTTGGAATAAGGACGGTCACCGTCTTTACCTATGAAGATCGTTACTCACTTCACCGTTTTAAAGCCGATGAAGCTTACCAGATTGGCTCAGATACGGATCCTCTCAAACCCTACCTCAACATAGAGGAGATTATAAGAATTGCCAAGATCAATAAAATACAGGCCATACATCCGGGTTACGGATTTCTCAGTGAGAATGTTGAATTTGTTCGTCGATGCAAAGAAGAGAATATCATTTTTGTGGGTCCTTCTGCAGAGGTAATGGAACAATTAGGCGATAAGGTTCGCTCTAAAGCTGTAGCCCGTGCATGTAATGTTCCGGTAATAGAAGACAATAAAGTAAAGCTTGACAATCCCGTTACGACCTTAAAAGAAGCAAGACGTATAGGTCTTCCCATCATTTTAAAAGCCAGTGCCGGTGGAGGTGGTCGTGGAATGCGCGTGATACGTAAGGAAGAAGAATTGGAAAAAGCATTTTTGGAAGCGAAACGGGAAGCGGGTAATGCTTTCGGCGATGACACCATTTTCATTGAGAAATTCATCGAGGATCCAAAGCATATTGAAGTACAGATACTGGGCGATCTCCATGGAAATATTGTTCATTTATACGAACGGGACTGCAGTGTACAACGCCGGTTTCAGAAAGTGGTCGAAATTGCTCCGGCTCCAAGTCTCAAACAAGAGACTAAAAACAAACTATATGAATATGCATTAAGTCTTGCAAAGCATGTTGGTTATAACAATGCCGGCACTGTAGAATTTCTGGTGGATGCGGAAGAAAATATTTTCTTTATTGAGGTGAATCCACGTATACAAGTCGAGCACACCGTTACAGAGGAGATAACCGGCATTGATCTTGTTCGAAGTCAGATTCTCATCGCCGACGGGTTGAGTCTTCATGCTGACAGGATAAACATTCCGGAACAGTCTGAGATCATGTGTAACGGATTCGCGATTCAATGTCGTATCACAACAGAAGATCCACAGAATGATTTTAAACCTGATTACGGAACCATCATCGCATATCGACATGCAGGCGGATATGGAATACGACTTGATGAGGGAAGTTCGTATCAGGGAGTGAAGGTCTCCCCATTTTTTGATTCCATGCTTGTGAAAATTACAGCTAAAGGAAGAACGCTGAAGGGTGCGCGTCAGCGTATGCACAGAGCCCTGATGGAATTCCGAATTCGGGGAGTGAAAACCAATATTTTATTTCTTGAAAATGTAATCATGCATCCCGTATTTGAGAAGGGACAAGCTACGGTTAAATTCATTGAAAAATATCCCGATCTGTTTCAAATACGCACCCGTCATGACCGGGGTACAAAACTACTTCGATACATTGCCGATGTACAGGTGAATGGCAACCCTGATGTACAGAAAATAGATCATTCAAAAATATTTCAGATTCCTCATGTGCCCGCATTTGATCGCACAAAAAAAATTACTCCGGGAACAAAACAGTTGCTTGATAATCTTGGCCCTGATAAATTCGTTTCATGGCTGAAAGAACAGAAAAAGGTTGGCATCACAGATACGACCATGAGAGATGCTCATCAAAGTTTATTGGCTACCCGCATCAGGTCAGTTGACATGCTTCGGGTGGTAGAAAGTTTTGCCCATCATCATCCTCAAACTTTTTCTATGGAAGTATGGGGTGGCGCGACCTTTGATGTGGCATTGCGTTTTTTACATGAATGTCCCTGGCAGAGATTACAAGCCTTGCGTTCCGCCGTTCCTAATATATTACTTCAAATGCTTATCCGGGGGTCCAATGCAGTAGGTTATACTTCATATCCCGATAATCTGGTAGAAAAATTTATTGAGAAAAGCTGGGAGAATGGCGTGGATATCTTCAGGATATTTGATTCACTAAACTGGCTGGAGAGCATGAAAGTAAGTATACGGGCAGTTCGCGAACGTACAAGTGGTTTGGCAGAAGCATGTATCTGTTATACCGGTGATATTCTGGATCCGAAAAGACAAAAATACTCCTTGCAATATTACCTTGATCTTGCCAAACAAATGGAGGATGAAGGTGCTCATATTCTTGGTATCAAAGATATGGCAGGGCTATTAAAACCATATTCCGCGGAATTACTCGTAACTGAACTGAAAAAAAGTATACAGATTCCAATTCACTTACATACACACGACACCTCCTCTATGCAAAATGCGACTTACCTTAAAGCTATAGAAGCAGGAGTGAATGTAGTTGATGTTGCTTTAGCTTCCATGTCAGGACTCACCTCTCAGCCTAACTTCAATGTATTGGCAGAAGCCTTGCGCAATACTCCCTACGCTCTTGATTTTGATATTCGCTCCCTGAATGATTTTTCTAATTACTGGGAAACAGTTCGTGAATATTACTACCCCTTTGAATCCGGTTTACAGGCAGGTACCGCGGAAGTATACAACCATGAAATTCCCGGAGGACAGTACAGCAATCTTAAGCCGCAGGCTGTCTCCATGGGACTTGCAGATCGGATGAGTGATATTAAAAAAAGTTACGAAGAAGTAAATGACTTATTTGGAGATATTGTAAAAGTAACTCCTTCTTCAAAAGTCGTTGGTGATCTGGCGATGTTTATGGTAACAAGTAAACTTAGTAAAGAAGACATACTGCAGCGTGGTGACAGCCTCTCTTTCCCTGAAAGTGTAAAAAGTATGTTTCGTGGTGATCTGGGACAGCCGTATGGTGGATGGCCCACAGAACTGCAGAAACTAATTCTGAAAGATGAAATACCTTATACCGACCTTCCAAATGCCCATCTGAAACCGGTAGACTTCGATGTGGAATTCGAACTATTTCAAAAAAAGTTTGATAATTACTTAAGCTTCCTTGATTTTCTCAGCTGGAAATTTTACCCAAAAGTATTTGAAGATTTTTATAATTTTCAAAAACAATATGGTGATGTTCATACATTACCGAGCCCCGCCTTCTTCTTTGGAATGAAATCCAATGAAGAAATAATGGTGAATATCAGCCCGGGAAAAACAGTCCTGATACGACTTCTGTTTGTAAGCGATCATACTGACGAAATGGGCAACCGTTCAGTTTTCTTCAGGCTGAATGGTCAGACACGTGCGATAGAAACAAAAGACAGAAATGCGCAGGTTCGAAAAACGATGAATCAAAAGGCCTCCGGAGAAAAACAAATTGGCAGCCCTCTTCAGGGTCGATTGTCAAAGATATTTGTTAAATCGGGAGATAAACTGAGTAAGAATGCCCCACTTTTTACCATTGAAGCGATGAAAATGGAAACTACCATAACTGCAACAAAAGATATAAGCATTAAAAATATTTCATTGAAAGAAGCATCAATGGTTGAAGCTGACGACCTTATTATTGAGGTAGAATGATATCCCCGAAAATAACAAGAACTTATGACTAAATCATGTGACAGAGAATAAAGGTAAGGATCTGTCATTTTCGCCCATTAACCCCAAACTGTGCAAGAGAAAAAAATCTATTGCATAAAATGGGTCAATAAATCTACAAAAGAACAAGGCTCAGTATATGCTAATTCTAGTATTTTTAAATTGTTCTTTACTCCATATCCCTTCTACAAAATCCAAATTTATCAGATATGTGGTTATGGCACACTTAGTCTGTGAATTTAAACTCTCCACCCAGGGACGGACATGATCCTTATTTAATTTCCCGCTATATTTAGTCCAGGTTATAAGAGATGTATATTCAACTTGCTTTCCTTGTGACTCTTTGAATCTTACTGAATCTGATTCAGTTAATGGTTTTATATACTCAAGTAGCGAATCCAGAGAAACCAGGGAGTCATTTTTTGGAAATTTTCCATTACATATCTGCTCTGTCATGTCAAATGCCGGGGCGTTGCAACTCTCCGTGTCAGAATACTTCAGTGCTGATCCGTCTTTGTCAAACAACAAAAGTCTCGGAACACCTCCAAAGAAGTTCTGAATCTTAGCAAATGAAGAAATGTCTTTAGGGATAAGAATTACTACCTTATTAAGCCTCTTGTCTTCAGCATAACCAGAAATCGATTTTGGAGATTCGAGTTGTGGCTCATGGATACCGTAGAATTTTTTGAGTAAGGGCGTACAGGAAGTTCCTACGGTAATCAGGAAAATGCCAAGCAATAGATTCAATTTTCGTTTCATATAAGTAATTTGTACAGTTCAATTATTACGCACACCTAAGCTGTTTAGTATGTCAGGAATTCCATTTATCGAAAAACAAGCACAATATTTATTCAAGGTAAATCAAGTATCCTTCCGAATTCCTTTCCATTAAATAATTTCCTTTTTTAATTTCCAATGGCGCATCCAATCCGGCCATCTTGGTAAATTCTTCAGGAAAAATAAAATCTTCTTCCATAATAAACTCCTCCTGATCAAACTGCTCGGGATAATCACTTGCTAAAATAAAAGGAACTCTCAAACATAACTTTTCCCTTATTGAAGTAAGAATAGCTTTTCGTTCATTCAAAACTATTGTAATTGGCCCCATAACAACACAGATCCCAAAACCTCTGCAATCTCTCGACCTCCTGCCAAAAGAAACATCAAAATTATACTCAATTATAATTGTCGGACTCTGTGCCGCACATTGGTTTTCTAAATCAGAGAATAGGTTAACAAGCACAAATATGTATAATATTTTTTTCATATCATTAGATTATTTAAGAATTTAACAATTAAGTTTAATAAATGAGTATATTGATTAGTCAATGCTAAATTCTATCCGATATCCATATATACTTTCGATCAATTTATGCTTTCCTTTCGATAAGGTCAATTCGTAATCAAAGCCAAGTTCATTAGATATTTTTAATGGAATAGTGTATGCTTCATCCATTAAAAAATACTCGCCATTGAAAGCTTCGCTATTTTCTTTGACTTTAGATAAAGGAATTTCCAGCACAATAAAATTATTTTCGATACTCATAATTGTAAATTCGCCGGGAAATCCTTCTTCGGGATCATATATAAGGCAAATACCGTAACCATGGCATTCCCTACCCACCTGTCCCAGTTTAAAATCTAATTTCATTTGTTTAAGACCGGAAGCTTCAGACGAAGACAAAACAAATAAAAAACCTAAAAGAAGAAGGTTTCTTAATAAGAGATATTGGGTAATTTTTTTCATAATCTGAAATTTTAAATTTATTTATAAAAAACCGGGTTGATGACCTATCAACCCGGAAGAATTCTAATGCTGTGGAATATTTACTATCAAAGAATTCTCTGTCCTTTCAATTTGATACTTTCCTTCAGGAATAAGTAGCGACGATGCAGAACCCAATTCTTTGGATATTTCTTCCGAGATTTTAAAATCTTCATCCATTACAAAAACATCATTTTCGAATTGCTCATAATATTTTTTTGAAAATTCTAAGGGAAATTCCAATTGCAGTAAATCATCTTTAGGAAGTACCCTTACGATAATAATTTGAGCGGCATTAATATCAATGGAAAATTCACAGATGCCAAAACCTTGACAATCTTTAGACACTCGTCCTATCTGAATATGAATACTAATTTCTATAATTTTCTGCTCCGTTTTTTTTGCTTGAGCTGTTTCGGGTATCGAACCTGCGAATAGCAGTAAAATCATTGCGGGAATAAGTAACTTTTTTGGATTTTTCATTTTTATGGATTTGTTTTAAACTATGAAGTTTTATGTATTTGATTATAGAATGATGTACTATATAACCCGAACATCGAAAACGATACTTCCTCCAGAGTATAAATAATTCACGTTCTATTGATGCATATATGTTTAATTTTCTCAAAGCGGATTCTTTTGTCGGGTCAAAAGTATTCCGGTACAGGGCTGAATACAATAGAACAAATACTAATAATGCATAGAACAAATACTAATTATTCGGCAGAATCCGTATTTGTGTTTATTCACAATTTCACATTTCAGCTGTTAATAGCAATGACATTAAACATCATAAATTGAACAGATGTTTGCCTGAACTGACATTACTTAGTAAAAAAAACATGAATCACTGTGAAATTATTTTAAAGGGATTTAACCCACTATTCGCTCAGTGGCTAAATGAAAAATTGAATTGTGAAAAGGACATAAAGTGCACTATTTGGAATGATTCCAGAGTGTCAGAAGCAGAGGTTGATGAAAATAAAAAACTGATCGTAATTCAACAATTCAGAAACAAGCACGAGATAGAGCTGCTTAAACAGACTAATTTCTCCGAGAAAAACATACTGCTTGTTGGCTGGTGGAGCGGAGATGCTCTTCCGGAAGAAGATATTATCCGTACACTGAATATGGGAGCCTCCGCTATCATAAGTGAACGGCAGGATTGGAATGAAATACTGGATGCGCTAAACGACGTAAATAAAAATTCATTTCACTATAATCATCTTGTAAGCCGTGCATTGCTTCACTTTTGCAGAAGAAGCAATTCAACACCAACAAATATTGATTCAACAGGAAGCAAGCTGGCGGAGAGAGAAAAAAAAATTATTGAACTAAGGCGATCCGGTAAAACATCAAAGGAAATCGGTGATGTTATGTTTCTAAGTAAAAAGACAATTGACAAATTGTTTGGTGATTTATATAGAAGATATGATTGCAGTAATTTTTTTGAATTATTAACCGCTTGTGAATTCCATCAGGGAAACATATCAATCTTAAGCACCTGAAGAAGATTTTCCTGCTTTATACTCCTTCAGATAAAATGGTTCAAAGAGGGCAAGGTTTTCAAATTTCCCACCAATATATGCGGATTCAGCAAGTGAACACATCGTGGCAGCGGATGAATTTGATTGCAAGGCAAAATCAGCTTGCTCTTGTGTGGAAAACAGAGAACGACACTTCTCGGCTCCATCGCCTGTAAAATAAATCTTGTATTTTTCGAAGTAGTTGGAGAATGTTTTATCATCGAGGATTTCCGCGGATACTTGCATGACTTCCTTCAAATCACCGTCATACAAAGCGGTATACACTTCCATGCGACGCGCATCTATCATCGGGCAAAACAGTACCGAATCTGGTTTCACTTCGAGCTTTGACAAATCTTCCTTCGCTTTCCATGCAAGAGATTGCAATGTTGAAACAGCAATGAGCGGAATATCCAATGCATAACAAAGGCCCTTTGCCGTGCTCACCCCAATACGGAGCCCGGTGTATGATCCCGGACCACTACTCACGGCAATAGCGTGTATGTCTTTCAGTTTAATTTTAGATTCGTTTATTATTTCGGAGATAAAAGGAAGAAGTTTCTCAGCGTGAACATATCCTTCGGAAACTTCACGAACAAATAGAAGTTTGCCATCACAACTTAAAGCAACAGAACAAACCGTGGTTGATGTTTCAATACATAATATCGTAGCCATAATCTAAAAATAAGGACTGAATAATTGTTAAATAAATACCGGATACCCCAAACCCCCATTCAATTTTATTTGTCCTTACTAAAAAGTTCTTCCTTCTTAACAACTTCTATCTTATCGCCATCTTTCAACAATTTGGAAATAGAACTATAGGGTCCCGTCACGACCTCGTCTCCTGCTTTAAGTCCCTTTAGTATTTCAATGTAGTTGTTGTCCTGAATCCCAATTTCGACAGGTTGCAATTTAATTTTTCCATCTGAAACAATGAAAACACATTCGATAACCGTCTCAACTTTATCTGATTTCTTATCTTTCTCATTAACTTCTACAACCCGGACACTTCCTTCGTCCTCCATGTCTGACCCTTTTTCTTTCTTTTGGGATAATGATGCATTGTCACTGGTATCTCTTGTGGTTACCGCTTGAATAGGTACAGAAATGGCCTTGTCCGCACGTTTTGTCATGATGTCCACCGTTGCTGACATCCCCGGATTGAAGACTGATTTATTCGGTCGCTCAGGGTCGCGGATCTGATCGTAAGATTCACGCAGAATACGAATCTTTACAGTAAAATTGGTGACCTGATCGATACTCACTCCTGCAGTGTTGGCTGAATTTGCAACTTCTGTCACCACACCTTCGAATTTTTTTCCAAGGTACGCGTCAACTTCCACCGTCGCGGTATCCCCAATGTTTACTCGTACAATATCATTCTCATTAACATCAACCCGAACTTCCATCTCATTTAGATTCGCGAGTGTCATGATCTCTGTACCTGCAAACTGAGACGTCCCTACAACGCGTTCGCCTTTCTCCACATTCAATTTTGAAATTGTCGCGTCAACAGGAGCAAAAATGGATGTTTTACGTAAGTTATCCTGGGCTTCTTTTACGGAAGCCTCCGCACTACGAACACCATAATCAGCGGCAGAAACACTTTGCTCCCCCGCAGACACTTCAGCTTTGGCTACTTCAAATGCAGATTTGACACCTTCCCACTCACTGGCGGAAATTAACTTTTCATTAAAGAGCTTCTGATTTCTTTCATAGGCCATTTTAGCCTTCTCAAATTGAGATTGAACCTGTATTAATCTGGATTTAGCATTCTCCACATTCGCTTTCGTAGAGTTCAAAGAGGCAACAGAACGATCCAGGTAACTTTGATAAATATCCGGGAGAATTCTTGCCAACAACTGACCCTTCGTTACACGGTCACCTTCTTTCACAGTCAACTCGACAATTTCTCCTGAAACATCAGGACTGATCTTAACCGCAACTTCAGGCTGAATTTTTCCACTGGCAGAAACAGTTTCAATAATACTTCGGATACTTGCCGACTCAATAGCGACCTTCTTCGCCTCTTTACCTCCTATCCATCCTGCCTTCTTTCCGATCACTGCAACGATGATCAGTCCTATAACGACAACGATCAGCCATTTCATCAGATTATTTTTCTTTGCCATAATTTCAATACCTAAAAATGTTCTTTCTTATAGTAATGCATCATTCAACCTTCGATCTTATAAATCAAAAGCTGAGTTTTTTTCCTTGATAAAAATCCAGAATCTTTAAACGGAAAATGAAATCATATTTTGCCTGGAGCAGATCAGCTTCTGTCTTTGCCAGATTATTTTTTACAAGTAGATAATCATAAGAGCTTATAAGGCCAAGATCATAACGCTGTTGATTAAATGCAAATGACTCCGATAAAGCTTGCTGGCTCTTTTCGCCGGCTTCATAACGCTTAAATGCGGAATAAGCATCAGAGACCGCTTGCTGAACACTTTTCATCAAATTCTTTTTCGTCTGGTCTAGATTAAGACGTGATTGTTCGAGATTAATTTTTGCACGTGTCACATTTGTTTTTGCTGCCAATCCGTTGAACAATGGAATCTGAAGGTTAAAACCTACGGACTTACCAAAATTATTATCAAGCTGATCGGTAAAAGGAGTTTGTTCAAAATTTGCTTTTGAATTATTGACAAAAGTGTAAACCGAATCGCCTGAACCAGTGAATCCTGAGAATACCGTTGTCGGCGGCTGTATATCGTACCCAACAATGTCCTGACTGGACGTACTGAAATTTGTACTTAAACTGCCACTAAGAATCAAACGGGGATACCGACCCCCGTGTGCAATTGACAGTCCCTTTTCCGCACTCTTCACACGATACTCATAACTTTGAATATCAGGCTGAGTGGTTAGTGCTATTGTGTAAATGCTATTTGCATTCATCTGATCGGCAGGAAGGCCAGGAGTATTTAACAGCGGTTCCTGAATGGAAAAATCATTGACGGTATTTAGTTCCAAAAGTTGGGTGAGACTGAGAAAAGCCTGATCGTATGAACTTTGAGCTTGAACCAGTCGCAACTCATCAGAGGCCAACTGTGCGTCCATATCCAGAAGATTACCTTTGGATACAGAACCCAATTCATACATTCTTGAAATCTTTTCACGCTGCAATTTTGTTGCATCCTCTTGCTGCTTTGTATTTGCAAGCAATTCCTTGTTGTAAAGTACCTGAAGGTAATAAGTTACCACATTAAGAGAAATGTCATTTCGAACTTTCTGCAAGTCAAACTGACTGCTTAAAAAATTCAGCTGACTCTGTCGCAAGGAATTCTGCAGCTGAAAACCCTCAAACAAAGAAACACTGCTACTCAATGAAAAATTATTCGAACGCACCTGACTTGTTGTAAATGAATTAGTGAATGGATCGATACTTCGTCCATAATAATAATTTTGTGACGCATTTCCATTCAGACTCGGAAACAGATTGGCAATGCTTTGCGACTTGTACTGTTGATTTAGTTCAGTATTCAATTCGGACTGCCGGATCTGAATATTATTTTCTAAGGCATGATCAATACATTGCTGCAAGGTCCAGAGATTCTGAGAAAATCCGAATACTGGCAAAACAATGCAGGCAAAAATCAGGTAACAAGGTATTCCGACTTTCATAAAATCTAAATTCCGCGCAAATTAGGTCAAATTTATGAAATGAAAGGTGGATTAAGCAAGTTTAACTAAGAGAATGTGATAAATTTATGACTGAAAAACTGGAAATTCAAGCATTGCGAAAAGCTGGATAATTGGGATTCATTGATTAACAGCACCTGAAAGAGCTTATCAGATGTGCCCTTAGGTTTGTATATTGGTTTACCTACCCTGTAGGCTCAAGCAGCATATTAAGGCTAAGCCGCATGATCTCTCCCATATTCCTGCACTTCAGAAATGAATCACGTTTATAGTGATCTGCCAGTTCACTTTTTAGTTGCTCTGTTTTATCCTTCAGTGCTACCGTGTCTTTAATCATCACCTCCAGTAATGCGGCAATTCGGAAATGCGCTAATTTAACCCGACGTGCCATAAGCGATCGCTCTTCCAGCTGATACTGTTTTGAAGTTTCCTTATTAATAAACCTTACACAAAGATCAACATAAGGATTATTCTCTTTAAAATATTGCGGGAGATACAAAGCCTTCCTTCCTTCATAACTTTGCTGATCAAAATCAATGGCGCGAAAACGAAACTGGGTGTCATCAAAATCGAGTGTCATGTCAATGACAAAATTATAAGATCTCATATCACCCAACAGACGAACAAAACATCTCTCATTGAATTTTATAAATTCTTTTGCAAGTCGGGTTTCATTCACCCCTGCCACATATAAATTATTCTTGACGAACTGATCACCTGGAATTCCTATAATGTGTTCTTCTACCAGGGTATCCGCATCAACCAGAAAATTGATCCGGTTTGGTGAAAGCAAATCTTCAAATTCCAAACCATATACTCTGGAAGCGTCGGCCAGCTTAACATAATAGTAATCGTAGTTATCATTAAACTGATTTTTTATCCGGATCCGGAAAGGTTTGGAATTTCCGAAGGGACAGAAATCAATACGGTCAACATACAGGTGTTCCATCAGACGCATATCCCCTTCTACTTTCATCAAAGCATACGTATACACCAAACGATGGTTTAATTCCTCAGTTTCAGAAGGCTGATAAAATACTGTTTCCCATAAAGTATCCTTACCAAATTTATCCAGCAATGGCACCGAAAAATTAAAACGAAGCAGATCATGGTAACGGAAGGGTAATGTCTCTGCTCTCCCGAAATCTTCCAGGTACATGAACAATTCTTCATTAATGCGATAACTTATCTTTTTCTTGGATATGGAATTCATAGGTTCAGGAAGATGCTTGCTATAATCCCTTTACAGGCTTCAAAATTCTTATCAGCATTAACTTGAATTTGATGCTGCCAAATTAGTTGAATTTCAATTCGGAGAAATACAAATCCAGATTATTACTGAACAAGTAAACGGTGGATATACACAAAATTTAAAGAATCTTCTTTTCATCAATTCGGTGTCATTTTGTAAGAAAAGCACCCAAAATCATTCAACTCCGATAGTAATAATTCGTCTGAATGGTAGTACCCTGAGATGCCCTCTTACACACAAGAAAAGGCTGATTTTCAAGGCATTTTATTTAATGAAAATATTTTTAAAAAAAAGGAAGGCAGTTAATGTGCAGGTACTGACAATTAATTTGTTGGTGCTTCTATTGATTTATCAGCCCTTTCAATCAACCGCGACCCACATCAGCGGAGCGGATCTTACCTATACCTGGGTAAGTGGCAACACTTTTGAACTGGAACTTTCACTTTACAGAGATTGCGCAGGAATCACTGCACCCAATAATGTTTCTATCAATTACAGTTCTGTCAACTGCGGCTATAATTTAAATGTAACACTCAATAGGAAATCCGGGACAGGACAAGAAATTACGCAAGTGTGTAATTCTTCTACCAGCACTTGCAATGGAGGAACCAGTCCGGGTATTCAGAAGTACGAATATATTGGTAACGTCACCCTTCCCGCGCAATGCAGTGATTGGATATTCGGATATAGTATCTGCTGCCGGAATTGTGCAATAACAACCCTAACTTTTTATCCGCTGAACTGTTCCGGAGCTCCTGCAATTTATGTAGAAGCCACACTTAATAATCTGAATGCCCCCAGAAACTCCTCGCCGGCATTTTCCAATTTACCAATAGCTTTTTTCTGTATCGGCCAACCCTTTCACTATAACCATGGTGCCATCGACTCCGATGGTGATTCGATAGTTTATTCATTCATTCCTCCCAGTTCCGCTGCAGGAACCAATGTAAGCTTTACTCCCCCCTATTCTGCTATAAATCCAATCAGTTCATCGCCTCCTTTATCACTCTCCACAACAGGTGACATGCTTCTAAACCCAACTGCGATGGAAGTTGGAGTAATGGCAATACTTGTGCGAGAATATAGAAATGGTATTCTTGTTGGTTCAGTAGTCAGAGATATGCAGGTATACACGCAACCCTGCTCAAATGTATTGCCAACAGCTTCCGGAGTAGATGGTACAAATAATTATTCAATTGTTGCTTGTCCGGAAAAGCCGCTAAGCTTCACAATTCTTACGGCAGATCCTGATATCAGTCAGATCGTAAATGTGGATTGGAATTATGGGATTCCGGGGGCGACACTGACAAGCAATAATACTAACAGGCCTACCGCAACATTCAACTGGACACCAACAATAAGTGATGCCCGAACACAAGCATATACATTTACACTAAACGTTATTGACAATAATTGCCCAAGCTTTGGATCCCAGATATATACCTATAGTGTTTGGGTCCCTCCACTATCGGTATCAGAAAATATAACAAATGCACTCTGTGCAGCATCAGCAACGGGTAGTGCCAGTGCTACAGTGACAGGCGCAGGTCCCTTTCAATATTTATGGACACCGGGAAACGCTACTACTTCTGTTATTAACGGAATACTGCCGGGTGTTTATAGTGTGAGAGTAACCGATCAATTCGGATGCACAGCCACAGCAAGTAATTCTATCAATGCACCTGCATCACTTGTTGGAGATATTGTCAGTATAGTACCGGTTCGATGCTTTGGAGCAAGTGACGGCAGTGCCACGATTGCGGCAAGTGGTGGGATAGCCCCTTATACATATTCATGGTCACCCTATGGCGGTAACTCAGAAACAGCTGTTGGCCTGGATACCGGGATATACATTGTAACCATCCGTGATGCAAATAATTGTACATTTCTGCTGACCATACCTATAAGCCAACCTCCTCCACTCGGAATAATTTATTCCGCAAATCCCGCAGGTTGCGGACTTTCTAATGGATCTGCAACTGTAACGGTGTCAGGTGGTACCAGACCACTCAGTTACTTGTGGAGCACTGGATTAATAAACTCACCTCAGATTAACAATATTCAATCCGGTTCATATCAGGTCACTGTGACTGATGCAAATAATTGTGTAATAACAACTTCAATTGCTGTATCAAACACAAGCGGTCCAACGGCTCAGGTTACTGTTATTGATAATGTAAGTTGTCACGGTGGGAATAATGGCCATGCAACAGTTTCTGTGAGTAGCGGGACTCCGCCCTTTTCATATCTCTGGTCATCTTCCGGTTCCACCGGATCAGGTACATCAAATTTATCCGCAGGTAATCACACAGTCTCTATTGCAGATTCAAATAATTGTGTCACTGCCATACCATTCACGATAATGGAACCGGCTGCTCTCATTTCGCACAGCACAACGAATCCTGCTACGTGTTATGGAAGAAATGACGGCTCTGCCTCCGTTCTTGTAAGTGGAGGAACAGTACCCTATGCATATTCCTGGTCCAATGGACAAAACAGTCAATTAATTGCTCAAATTCCAAGTGGGACTTATACGATAACATGTACTGATTCGAATGGCTGCATAACTGTGACAGATGCCATTGTGACTCAACCAA
>CAYHFJ010000064.1:0-16572 GCA_964355885.1 uncultured Flavobacteriales bacterium | reverse complement strand
CCCCCCCTCAACCATCCAATGGTAAAAATAATTGTGCAGATAATTAACACCCCGACAGAAAGTCTTTTTCCAAAAGCTGCTAATCTTTTTTGAAGGGGAGAAGAAACTTCATCTGTTTGAATCATTTTGGCGATATGACCAAGCTCCGTGTTCATCCCGGTTGCCACAATGAAAGCTTTTGCTCTTCCATGAGTAACAAATGTTCCTTTAAATCCCATATTCAATCTGTCACCCAAAGAATAATCTCCATCTTGGAGTTCTTCGCTATGCTTTTCAACATTTTGAGATTCTCCGGTAAGTGCTGATTCATCCATCTTGACCTGATGGGTTTCAAAAAAACGAACATCAGCAGGCACGATATTTCCTGCTTCAAGCAACACCACATCTCCGGGTACCAAATCAGAAGCGGGAATATCAATAATCCTATCCTCACGAATAATCCGGGCATTACTGGCTGCCATTTTCTTTAATGCCTCCATGACTTTTTCAGCCCGGTACTCCTGGATAAATCCTACAACAGCGTTGATAATTATAATAGCGAGAATAATTACTGTATCAATAACATCCCCCAAAAAACCAGAAATAACAGCGGCAGCAATCAGAATCAAAATCATGAAATCCTTAAACTGATGTAAAAACATCTGGATAGCAGTCTTCTTCCTTTTATCCTCTATTTGGTTTTTACCATATTCATTAAGCCGTTCCGAAGCAGTCTGATTATCAATACCGGAATCCGTTGTATTTAACAACCGAGCGATTTCAGAAATGGGGAGTAGGTGCCAATTCATTTTCTATTTTTTATTTCTGAATAAACAAGTATACTCATATAAGAATTACCCATGACATTCTAAGGAGCCTATGTTGAGTATTTCCTTGCTTAATCCAACTGCTGTAAATTAAGAGGTGAAACAGAATTAGTCTAAACAATATGTGTGCTTCGTTTCACTTGTTTCTCGGCCTCCACAATATTTTCAATTCCCTTAATCAACGCATCCGGATTAAAAGAAATACTATCAATACCCTCTTCCACCAAAAACTTTGCAAAAGCAGGGAGATCGCTGGGGGCTTGTCCGCACAAACCGACTTTGATATTATTCCGTTTGGCCGAACGAATAGTTTCCCTGATTAAACCTTTCACTGCCGGATTTTCTTCATTAAATAAATAACTAACCAATGCAGAATCTCTGTCTAAGCCCAAAGTAAGTTGAGTTAAATCATTAGATCCTATGGAAAATCCGTCAAATATTTTTGCGAATTCATCTGCCAACAAAACATTACTCGGAATTTCGATCATTACATAAATTTCCAGGCCATTTTCAGATTGTTTTAATCCATTAGCAGCCATTTCCGCAATCACTTTTTCTCCTTCCTCTACTGTTCTACAAAAGGGAATCATTAATTTTACATTGCTCATTCCCATTTGAGACCGGACTTTTATCATCGCCTCGCATTCCAATGCAAAACCTTTGCGGTAAAATTCACTATAATAACGAGATGCTCCACGAAGTCCGATCATAGGATTTTCCTCTTTGGGCTCAAAATATTTTCCTCCAATCAGGTTTGCATATTCATTACTCTTAAAGTCGCTCATTCTGACAATTACATCATTTGGATAAAAAGCAGCTGCTACCATAGATACCGCTTCAGCCAGTTTATCAATGAAGTACAATTTTCCATCATCATATCCAAATGTAATATCACGAATTTCATCTATAATTTTTTCGTCAACTACTTTAGCGGGCTCAACAAGTGCAAGAGGATGAATTTTTATTGAATTGGAAATAGCAAATTCCAGGCGCAGCAATCCAACACCTTTATTAGGGTAATTGCTCATTTCAAAAGCACGATCAGGATCAGCAAGAATAAACATGGGAGCCGTTACAGGTTTTGGCAACAGAGTGAAATCCTGCTCCTTAATATCCCATTTTAAAGTACCCTCATAAATATTTCCTTCTTTTCCTTCGGCACAAGAGACAGTAATCTCCTGTCCGTCTTTAATAATTTCTGTAGCGTTTCCACAACCAACAACAGCAACAGTTCCAAGCTCTCTTGCGACAATGGCTGCATGGCTGGTTCTTCCGCCTTTATTAGTGATGATAGCGGCGGCCTTTTTCAATACAGGATCCCAATCAGGATTTGTAATATCAGTAATAAGAATTTCTCCCTTCTTTAACTTCTCACCTTCATGCGGACTTAGAATAATTCTTGCTTTTCCAGTAGCAATTTTATCTCCCAATGCGATACCCTTGGTAAGTAATTTCCCCTTTTCCTTGAGAGTGAATATCTCCCTAACTTGCTTTCTTTCTTTTCCATGAACTGTTTCAGGTCTCGCCTGTACAATAAATAGCTGCTGATTCAATCCATCCTTTGCCCACTCAATATCCATTGCTTTCCCATAGTGATTCTCAATTTTCGCGCACCATTGAGCTAGTTGAATAACTTCTTTATTTGTTAACGAATACTCCTTTTGCATTTCCGAAGAAGTATCAATATTGACGATTGTTTTTTCGGCTGACACGTCTTCTGATTTCTCAATATATACCATTGTAAATTCCTTTCGACCACAAAGCTTTTTTAAAACAGGATTAAACTGAGAATTAAAAAGTGTGGGTTTAAAAACAATCCATTCATCAGGAGTTACCCTGCCTTGCACAATATTCTCTCCTAATCCCCAACAACTATTGATAATGATTGCATTCTTAAAACCACTATCAGGGTCAATTGTAAATGCCACTCCTGAAGAAGCTTTATCACTTCTCACCATTTGCTGTACACCTACCGAAATGGCAATATCCATTTCTGAAAAATTCATATCATAACGGTATTTAATGGCCCGGTCGGTAAACAAAGAAGCATAACATCGATGCACTGCTTCAAGCAATTGTTTCTCCCCATTAATATTAAGAAAGGATTCCATTCTTCCTGCAAAACTAGCGGTAGGTAAATCTTCTGCTGTAGCACTACTACGTACAGCTACATCAAGATTTTGTACTCCACATTTTTCAGAAAGTGTTCTATAAGCATGACTAATAGCATCAATAATTTCCTGTGGAAAAGTTGCAGACAAAATTAAAGATCTTGCCTTCTCTCCAATTAACTGAAGATTTGAATATTGCTCTTTATCCAGGGTTAACAATAGGCCATCGAGTTGCTTTTCAAGGCTATTCTTTTCGCGAAACAAACGATAAGCATCGGCCGTCAATGCGAAACCATCAGGTATAGAAATTCCCTGTGGATTCAATTGATTATACATTTCTCCAAGGGAAGCATTTTTACCACCAACTTTATCAATATCAGTAATACCTATTTGGTTGAAAAACAGTATGTGATCAGACTTTTTCATTTTTCGAAATTATTTGGTTAGAATTATAAAAAGTGGAATACAAATAGGGTAAGCAGTAATTTGAATTATACTCTGAATAACATTTGGAAGAATGTATTATTTAGTAATCCTCCAGATTAAACGGACTTCGTACTATTCGTTCTAATTCTATTCAGGAGTAAGTTTATCCCGCCCAAACAATCTTGTGTATAGAGTCAAACTAATATTTCTTCTTAGTAAAAAAAACAATGCGACACAATATAAAGTACTGAACAGAATAACCGAAAAACAAATGGACTGTATTATAGCTCCATCAGGGTGTAATTGTTGAATTGGTAAAGTTGCAATTACTGCAGCTCCTAATCCTTTAGGAATCATAATTGACATTACTGCTTTATCCAAAACAGGGGTGTCCTTCCTAATACTAATTTTTATAACCACAATTCTCACCACAAACAAGGCCAGTGTAATTGTTGCACCCCAAAATAACCAGTCAAGTCGGTTTATCTGAATACTGAGTCCGATAAAAACGAAGAAGAAAGTTCTTAGGAGAAATACAAGTTCACTAAAAAAGTCTTTCTCCGCTTGAGGAAGCACAATGCTATTATTCGGAATGAGTCGTTTCAGGAGCTTAGGTTCGAAATATTGCAAGTTACCGATGGCAATGCCGAATGATAAAGCGGTCAGGGGTCCGCTGAAATGTAAATATTCTGTAAGTCCATATAGGATAAAGAGGAAAGCAGGTGTTGAAAACTTTGTGGTTTTTAAAGTCGGAAACCTACTCAAAATAAATGACCATAAAAAAGCTCCACCAATTCCAATGATAAGTGCAATCACAAGCGAAGAAATAAATTGCGAAACAACCAAATTTGCTTCCATCTGCCCTGTAACCATTAATCCCAAAATACTCAGAGGAATAGCGAGTGTAAACACATCTGTTTCCGCTGATTCAATAATAAGCGTCGTGGAAGTTCTGGGTTTCACTGCAATTTTCTTAACCAAACCCACAACTACTGCGGAGGAAGTCCCACCCAAAGCAGATCCAATAAAAAGACAGCTAAGTATGGAAAGGTCAAAAATAATTCGGCAAAGTAATGCTGTGACTATCCACGTAACAAAGAAACCAATAGTTGTGATTCCCGCTGATTCTTTAAATGATTCTTTAATTTCAGAAATTTTCAGATCGGTACCACTTTCAAACAAAATAAAAATGAGTACAAAGTTGCTGAATAACGGACCAAATTTACCGAAAGTCCCAGGTTCGATCAGGTTGAAAACAGGGCCTATTAAGATTCCAATGAACATCAGGCCTAATACGTCGGGGATACTCTTGCGATCAAAGACAGCATTCAGGTAATGACCTAAAAAAATAAAAAGCCCGATGATGATAATAATTATAGGTATCTGCATAAGTTCTGTGTCGGTTTAAAAAATTGCATTCAACTCCGACAAATTATATAAGGAATATTCATCAATACCAATTTTACATAAGTTGCGATACCTGTCCTTTATCCATCACACAGAGTAAAGCACAATTTAATATGGAACCAGAGCTTAGTTTCAAAGGTACGCATTTCCACTCCAAGAATACCTGCAATTACTTCCTGATTTTCTTATCATACAGTACAAAACTATCCTCAATAATTTTTAATGCTGCAATTCTATTCAAAAAATCATCAACTACAACAGTTTTGTGCTCCAGCTTTTTATAGTCTTCAAAGAAATTTCGTAACTCAGAAATAAAATGTAATGGGAGTTCTGAAATGTCATTGATATGATTTACACTTGGATCCCCTACAGCAACGGCAATAATTTTATCGTCCGCATCGCCATTGTCTGACATTCTCATCACACCTATGACCTTAGCAGAAACGATACACAAAGGAACTAACTCAATTTGGGATAATACCAGAATGTCCAAAGGGTCATTGTCATCACAATAGCTTTGTGGAATAAAACCATAATTAGCCGGATAATAAACGGAAGAATAGAGTACCCTGTCAAGTTTTAACAAGCCGCTTGCTTTGTCCAGCTCATATTTTGCCCTTGTCCCTTTTGGAATCTCAATAATACCGTTGACTATTCCGGGTAATTTGTCACCAGGTGATACGTGGTGCCAGGCATTGAAATTGTTTTGCATGTTTAGTTAGCTTAATGTAAAAATAATACTTCATAGGCTGACAAGTTTTCCGATACGAACTGAGGAAGCTTAAAGTGATCCGAAATATTAAATGCTGTGTCGTTGATGTGTTTGAAAAGATCTTTTAATTGTATGATACCAATCACATCCATTTCATTATTTACAACAGGATAAACAGAGTGCATTTCATTGTTTACTGTCTGGCGGATGGCTGTGACATCAAAATCTGTTTTCAAAACAATGGTATCGTTACGATGAGTCATCAGCGATGAAATTTTTCTATCACCCAAACTGAAAACGCGCTCAACAATATCCTGTTCAATTTCCTGAATGGCACCTCCTTCCTTACC
Organism: uncultured Flavobacteriales bacterium; assembly: GCA_964355885.1. Taxonomy (GTDB): domain Bacteria; phylum Bacteroidota; class Bacteroidia; order AKYH767-A; family 2013-40CM-41-45; genus QQVM01. Next base: position 10,760 of record CAYHFJ010000064.1, on the reverse strand, counting down.
TTCCTGAATAATGGCTTTTATTTCTTCTTCTGTCACTTTACTTTCCGCGGAAGGTTTAATTCGAAATAACTTTATTATGATATCGGAAGTAAAAGTGAGGAGCCAAATAAAAGGAGCGGCGATTACGGAAATCCAATACATCGGAAATGCGAGAACTTTTGAAATTTTTTCGGGCATAGTAAGACCAATCCTTTTGGGAACAAGTTCGCCCAGTACCAGCGAAAAAAAGGTCAGTGTTATTACAATGATGGTGACTGCAATGGTATCGCTGTAATGCCTCAGTAAATCAAATTGGTTAATATAATTTACCAAGTCATCTTCAATTTTTTGTCCGCTGTATATTCCTGTAAGAATTCCGATAAGAGTAATACCTATCTGCACGGTGGATAGAAATTTACCCGGGTTGCGCGAAAGTTCCAGTGATTTTTTTGCGGCTTTATCCCCTCTTTTCGCCGCTGTTTCCAGTCGCGATTTTCGTGAAGAAACCATGGCAATTTCAGACATGGCAAAAATCCCATTAAGTAAAATAAGAAACAGTAGTATCAGTATTTCCATTCAATAAATTATGATACGCTCAGTTTGAAGCTGGTTTCACATTGGATCATGAAGAATAGAACTAAATGCCATGTATGTTAACGGATTAAAGGTAGTTATTACACTTCCTATTCAATCCGGTATAAAGGTAAAATAAAGCGTTAAGTCCGACTCTACCTGCTATATTTCTTCCTTCTTCAAACAACTTTGCCGAGATCTGCTTCAATTTTTCTTCTTTTTAGAGTAGTATTCCATTTTTTAATCAAAGCCCTTTGCATATCCGTGCTAATACTTTCGTCGTGCCTGCTGGGGTTCTGTACTCCCACCCGGATGATTAGGTGCAAAAATAATGGATTTGATTTTTTTTCAATGTTTCCTCTGCAATTTTACCTTGGTTCAAGACCTTCCTTAGCGGGTCAGGGAAGGCTTATCAACACAGTTCTTCTGAAAATATTTTTGAAATTTGACTTCCAACTTGTTGCTTTATTTACATTTGTTTAAAAGAAAACCAACAATCAAATCTATGAAGACTCTTTACTCTACACTTCTGTTCCTTGCTACTTTCCAAATTAGCAAGGGCCAAATCAATCTGGACGCGACCATGACGCCTCCTCTCAACAGCATGATGATCTATTACGACGCGAATGTACCACCGGGCTTCAGCTTCAGTAAGAGCGGCACAAGCAACACATGGGATTTCAGCACTATCACTCCGGTCGCAGGGCAGGAAGATACCGTGTATTTTTTACCGCCCTCAAATTTTGCCGGGAGCAGTGCCTTCCCTGCAGCGACACATGCAAGCTATGAGATCGGCGATGAATCCGTTGACATGATAAACATCAGTGCAAGTTCTTTGAACTATCTTGGTTTCATCGGTGACCTCATTGGAAGCGGAACTATTGCACCGGTGGTCGCAAACCCTCCTGCAACAACCATGAATTTTCCTTATGGCTACGGTTCTTCAACGAACCCTTCCACCTCATATGAAGTCTTTGCCACCGGTGCCGCGATTGGAGAACCGACGATTGACTCTGTGTATTACAAATCCAGTTTCAGCTTGGATGCTTTCGTGATTGCTGCCGGAAATATTATTCTTCCTTCAGGAACATTTCAGGCATTACTTGAACGTCGTATCATCAGCGCTGTCGACACGGCCTGGATCAAAGGTTCTATTACAGGAAATATGTGGGTTATCGCTCCCGGATTTCCTTCCACAAATATGGATTCCGCTTTCTATTGGTACACCGACCAAAGTCTTGGCCATTATGCACACGCCCTATATGATAATACCGGCCTGCATGATGTTCATTATTTCAAATCACAGGCAACAACAGGAATTACAAACCCTATGAATCATTCCGCAAAGACAAGTGTTTATCCGAATCCCGCGGCTGAATTTCTGAAAGTACAAGGACTCAGTTTCTCCGAAGCCGCTGAATGGTCAATTTATAATATAACCGGACAAAAAGTTCTCAATGGCAATTCCGTTCCGGATCAGCTGAATGTACGGAACCTCAGTCGCGGTACTTATATTCTCAAAATGATAACAGAGACTGGTGAAAGACATGAGATTCGGTTTGTTAAAAACTGATAAGATCTTGTTTTAATGAAAAGGCACATCCGGCAAAGAAGCTGGATGTGCCTTTTTTTTAATTGCTGCTAAGATTTTTCGACTAACTTTGAGAAAACACAAGCAATTGAAGTAGTTGAAAATAAAATTGACAATCAAATAGCAAACTGTAATTTGAAAGCACTTTATTTAAAACCTTGCTTCATGAATTAATGACAGGCGACAGAAGGGTGAATGAAATTGATTTTGAAGTATTGAACAAGGAATATAAAATTAAAGAACAGCCATTGGGTATGGCAGCAGAAAAGTAGATTAAGATGGGTGAAGTAATCATAAACAAAACATGTGATAAGCAAACACAAACGAGGAAACCAACTGTCAAGGAATCCTTTACAGTTCAAAAAGAGCCATATTAAAATGAATAAGAATGGATCAAATTGAAATATATAGGTCTGCTGACAACAAGATTGAACTAAGAGTAAATCTGGATAATGAAACTGTATGGTTAAGCCAGGAGCAATTGGTACTTCTTTTTGAAAGAGACCAATCTGTTATTTCACGACATATTCGCAATGTTTTTAATGAAGGAGAATTAGAAGTAAAAAGCAATATGCAAAAAATGCATATTGCAAACTCGGATAAGCCAGTAGCATTCTACAACCTTGATGTAATCATATCAGTAGGCTACCGGGTAAAATCTACCAGAGGCACCCAATTTCGCCAATGGGCTACACAACGGCTAAAAGATTACCTTCTGCAGGGTTATGCCCTTAACCAAAAGCGGCTGGAGCAACTGCAACAAACCATCCAACTTATTGCCAAAAGTGGTAATGCTGAAGATTTACAATTGCCTGAAGCCAAAGGATTGCTTGAAGTAATAGAAAACTACACCCGGAGCTTTGTTTTGCTCAACCAATATGACAGTCAGAATATAATACCGAGCATCCTAAGCGAAAATATTACATATGAAATTAAATACAATGAAGCCAAGGCAGCAATAGCAGAACTGAAAAAACAACTCATTGCTAAAAAAGAAGCTACTCAACTTTTCGGGAACGAAAAGGACGACAGTTTTAAAAGTTCATTGTATAGCATCGTCTAGTCCTTTGGCGAACAATACCTTTATCCTAGCATTGAAGAACAAGCGGCTCACTTGCTGTATTTTGTCATTAAAAATCATTCATTCACGGATGGCAATAAACGCATTGGGGCTTTCCTGTTTGTGTGGTTTCTTGAGAAAAATAAACATCGCTTTAAACCGAATGGCGAATTAAAAATAAATGACAACGGACTTATTGCAATTGCATTGTTGGTTGCCCAAAGCAAGCCGGAGGAAAAAGAATTGATGATACAACTCATCGTTAATCTCATCAGTAATGGGGAAACCTACCGAGCATAAAAGTGTTTAGGTTCGTATTTTAAAATACTCAAGAAATCGGGTGGTCTATTGTATCGCAACAGGAAGATTTATTACGATTACTCGATTTGCTTTTGCATACCAATCATGGCAATCGTGATTTTCTCCATTACCTTCAAGGCGAAAAAACATTTTTTAGCATGGCTGGAATACCAGCGAAATTAGTTAAACATTCTTCAGGAAAAAAAATTCAATAAGTATTTTACAGCTTATCTAAAGTAGGTATCGATCCCTTTCCTTCCTATTCTAAATATTCGTTTTTATTAGAATACGACTGTTTATTAAAGTTCCGAACACTAATGATTTTAATAATTCTTTGCAACGAGAATTCCTGTAGGGGAGAAATTCTCTACAATCGGAAAATATTTAATAACTATTCCTCACTCATTTCGTTGTCATATCAACAATTTTCCAAAAGGAATTCTTTCTGGTTACCTTGTCATTACGAAACTCCCAAAGATCACAACCACCCACTTTCAGAGTAAGACCTGAGGTTGTAGTACCTGTAAGTGTCCATTCGGATACTCCCATATTTCCATCGGCAGAAATCCAATGCCGGTCATCGCCATAGTGAACATCGGGAATTCCTCTGAAGCGTCCTTCAAGTGCTTCCCGAACCTGTGATTTTCCGACATAGCGTTGTCCCCATGATTCAGGCCCTCGTGGAAAATCAAATGAGCAGTCATCGGAGAAGAATTGCATTATCGCATCAAGGTCATGTCGATTGAATGCATCAAGGATTTGCTCTAAAGTCTCAACTGTGAATTTCATTTCCTGTGTGTTAGTTTGAACTCGAATTAACTTGTTTTTGGCTTATCGTTGAAAGCAAATATTCCCAATAATCCGGTTAACAGCCCAAGGATAAAAAATATTTTTTGAAATGCTTGTTTCTTGTAAAATGTTTCATGTTGCGATGCATTCCGAATTTACGATTTCGACAAAAACTAAATGTATAAAAAAATTGGTTCTGTATTCACTTGCTGTGAAGTTATGGAGGGGGATTTGAATGCAGATTTATGAAGAACTGTGTAAATTGCCTGGAACAAACCGCAAAAATCCAGCTGGTGAAGCTGCATCAGGAACGATTTGAAACCAACAAGCGGGGCAAACAACACAGAGGAATAGTTTGTGTTGTTTGCCCCGCCGGCACTAAATGAAAATCAGCTCTATCAAAAATATACGCGGTACATCAGGTTCGGAAACAATGCAAACTGTCGTACATATCCGACGTTTCCGGTAATCGATTCATCGTAGTACTCTGATAATTTTCCATTTGCATTGGTAACATTATTCAGGGTAATGAAAAGTTCGTGTGTCACCTTTTGTTTGTTCCATTTGTAGCTTGCAGATAGATTCACCTGATAGATGTCTTCAAACTTATTATCGTATGCTTTTTCATAATCCCAGAATTTATTGTTTTCAGGATCTACGGCTAAATTTCCCTGCGCGTCTCTTAATAATGGAATATACCTTTTTCCACCACCAAAAAACACCTTGGCATTTATGTTTAATGTTTGGTTTTTCTTTCTTCCGCGATTTGCAAATTCTTTACCAATTAATGCATTCACCAGATAATTATTATTGTACTGGGTATTTCTCTCAACCCCGTCCAGTGTTTTGTATTTCGAGTCGTAAATTGATGCATTAATTAAGTAATAATAGTTCTTGTTGAAAAATCGTTCCAATGTAATTTCGACTCCGTAGTTTTTTCCGGTTCCCTTATTCACCAATTCAATATATTTGAAACTTTTCCCTTCGTTGATGGTTGCATACGAACTGGTAGTAAGATTTTCGACCGGTATATTGTAAAGGTGCTGGTAGTAAGACTCAATTTTTAGTCTTAAATTTTCTCCCAGGCGTTTTTCATAACCGAGTACGAAATGATCTGCTTTGAGTAAATCAAGATTTTTATTTGGTTCTGTCACACTGCCATCTTCTTGTTCTACCCTAGTGAAATAATTATGTACGCTTTCCATGGTACTGTGTTTGCCGTATCCTGCATTCAGGGAACTTGTAGCAGTCATTCTCCAATCCACTTGTAATCTTGGTTCGACCGTGCTTTTCTTGTTATACAGCACATTCATATTGTGAATTCCAGCAACAATCGTAAGGTCTTCACTTAAGCGGTGTTTCCAGCTCACAAAACTTCCGACAGTATTGATAGTTTCATTGAAATCTCCCATCCTAAACATTGTATTTGAATTATCCTGTATTTTGCTTAGATAATAATCAAAACCCAAGTGCGCATATTTGGCTCCTATTTGAATTGTATTTTTGGAATCAATTTTGTTGGTATAGGTCATTGCGCCCCGATAAGCCGAGTTTTTAAGTCTACTGGTATAATCTAAAACCTTATCTCCAACCGAATCAGTTAAGAAAGTACCCTGCTCATCAAGTAATTCAGTTGTATTTATCTTATATATATCTTCCTTGATCCCATCATTTGAATACGACAGTGTTGTTTTAATATAGCTTTTATCATTCAAAGGTAAAGTATGGTTCAATCCATAGTTTGACAGAAAATTATTTTTATCATAATCTTCAGTTTCAGATGACGTTATAGTTTCGTTACTGGGAGTTGAAATCATGTCAGCTCTGACATCTTTTATTGATGCATCACTGGAACCTCTCAATCCGAAGATCGAAAAAACACCGGACTTTTTTGTCGGCAATACAATTTTGAAAGCACCGTCATGGTAGCTCAGATCCCCATCAAGGTTAATGACCTTAAGTTTGTCAAGGAGTGCAATTGTAGAATACCTGTAATTTATCAGATAAGATCCACCATAACCTTTTTTAAATGGCCCTTCAAGTGTAACATCTGATCCCTGAATTCCAATCCCTGCGGATACTTCCTGCTTTGCATTATTTCCGGTCCTGAATTTCACATCGTAAACACCTGATAAAACGTCACCGTACTCAGGTGAAAAAGCACCGGTAGAGAAATCCGAAGCACCAAGCAAGCTGTTGTTTAATGCACTCACTCCGCCATTGACAGAGTTCTGGTCAGCAAAATGTGTAGGATTTGTAATTTCTACACCGTCAAGACGCCATTGAATGTATTTGGGTGAATTGCCCCGGACGATGATATCGTTTTGGCCATTTTGAGATGCAGTGACACCTGCATAGTTCGATAAAATTTTAGAAGGATCGTCCAACCCGCCTGCAAATCGCTTTGTTTCTTCAGCGGAAATTGAACGTGTGCTGATCAGCGACATTTCATTGATTGCTTCTCCTTTATTTTTGAAAGCTTTAATTTCAACTTCATTGAGTTTTAAAAGAGATTCCTGCATAGTTAGCTCTAGAACCTTCTCTTTCCCTGAATTCACTTCGATATCAGGAATCATTTTGCCTTGATATCCTAAATAGGATAATTTCAAAGCAATTCTGCCAACGGAAATTTTTTCAAGTTTAAACTCACCGTTTACATCAGTTGAAGCGCCTATATTGAGATCAGTGTTGAGCTGTACTACTACTCCGAAGAGCGGAAGTTTACTGTCAGCATCGAGTACCGTTCCTCTGACTGTTTGTGTCAGGATTTGACTTTTGACATATCCTGACAAAAGGATAATCAGGAAAGTGATAGAAATTAGTTTTTTCATTTGAGGTTCGTTTGTATGTGTTGTTTAATTACGTATACAAAAGTCATCTACAAGAGACGATTCGACAACTCAACTATGCCAAGTATGTGATGGTGTCTGCCAATTGCTGTCTGCAATCTGCAAGCCAATCTACCGGAACTCAGATTCTACTATTAATAATCTGAAAAAAGTTCTCCTTGTAAGTTTCTGAAATAGGGATCAACTGATCTGCAATTTTAATTCTGCTCCGTTCGATGGATTCTATTTTATTAATGCCAACCATATAGGATTTATGAACCCTGCATACCAGGTGGCTCGGGATGATCTGTTCCAGTTCAGAAAAGTTTTGCAAGGTCATGATTCTTTTACCAGGAGTATGGATTCTTCGGTAATCTCTCATCCCTTCAATGTATATAATGTCGCTGATAGTTATTTTCTCCAGCCGGTTCTCGGTTTTTACAAAAATGAAATCCGGGGAAGAGTTTGAAGGTGCATTTTGGGCGTTTTGCTTTAGGTTTTCCTCGGCTTTGTTCACCGCTTTTAAAAATCGGTCAAAGGAAAATGGCTTGAGCAAATAATCGGTAACATTAAGTTCATAACCTTTTAACGCATATTCCTGGTAGGCCGTTGTAATGATAACCTGAGAGTCAATTTTAGAACTTTCAAGCAGTTCAATGCCTGATAATTCATCCATGTTTATATCCAAAAAAAGCAAGTCAATTTTATTAGATTTCAAAAATGCAAGGCCACTCAGGGAATTTTCAAAGGTTCCGCATAGATTTAGAAAAGGTATTTTATTGACAAAGCCCATGGTTCGCTGTAGCGCCAGGGGTTCGTCTTCAATAATGATACAAGAATATTTATCCATTTTTAATTGTTAAGTGTACACTGTAAATATCGGTTTGTTTATCCAATTCCAGTGTATGTTTCCCCGGATAAAGCAAGTTCAGTCGTTTTTGAATCAGGTCGTTGCCCAGTCCATTGCTGCCTTGTTTGTGTTTGCGATTTGGATCGTACTTGTTCTCGCATACGAAAAGTATGCTTCCTTTATTAATGAATATTTGAACATTGATGGCATTATCAAGTTTCTTATTAGCAGAGTGTTTAAATGCATTTTCAATAAACGGAATAAAAACCAGTGGAGCTATTGATTTATTGCCCGGACTTCCGGTTACCTGAAAATGTACATAATTTAAATTCGATGTTCTTATTTTTTGCAATTCAATGTACTTCTTGATGTATTCAATTTCATGCTCCAGTAAAATTCGGTCTGTTTTGGTTTCGTAGAGCATAAAACGTAAAATATCGCTCAGCATATTTAAATAATTGGATGCCTCCGTAGCATTATTTAATATGAGTGTATCAATATTGTTCAGCGTGTTGAACAGGAAATGCGGATCCAGCTGAGCTTTCACCAATGCCATTTCAGTTTCATGATTTTTTTGTTTCAATTCTTCTTTCAGCTTCAATTCATTAAACCATGTTATAAAACCTTTAATGACCAAAGCCACCATACCGGAGATGGAGGCAATGATAGTCATAACAAGGATAACACGAACGGCGGTTGACCTGCCACTTTTTCCACCTTTATCCATGTCAACCATTCGTCCGGTTTCTATGAAAAAACGTATTAAAATATAGCCAATCACAGCTGCACCAATTGAAATCAACAGTCCGGAAACTACAGACCGAAGAATCTTTTTTTGCTGAAGGTGCTTCGGAAATACGAAGAAATAGTATAAGTAAAAGGAAACTACTGATGGAAAAAGTGCGAATGTGAAAATACTTTTAAAAGCGTTGATTACCCTGTCAGTCTGGTCTGCAGAATGCCCACTGCTTCTGTAGAATACACCTACCATTATCGCAATTAAGAGCAGGTAACATAACCAAAAACCGATATGCAGCAAAACAACGATCGACTTTTTCATAAATTCCAATTTTGTTCTTTAAAGGGCCAAAATTGATAAGTTTTAGATGGTTTAAGAAATCTATTATTCAAACTGGGGATATTTGTCTGCAAGATTGGGAAAAAGTCCATTTAAAAGTCAAATGCTTCTTTCGTTTCAACTTACTCAGCGAGTAAAGATACATAGACCGGAGCAGTGTCCTTAACGTAATTGGTAAGCGCACTATTGCACTCATGCTGGATTCCGGCCTACGGGAGACTAAAAATCACATGATTTCAGCCAGACGATTTAAAGTCCAATCCGGATACGATCACTTCTCCCTTTACACTCCCTATTTTCTGCACTGAGTTGATGTATTAAAGATAGGGGGCTTTTATTACAAAGAATATAGCTGTAAGAAGATTATGATAATGAAAACAATAAATTGAGGTATTGTGATTTTGAAAATTTCCCTGTGAAAAAATAAAGTGATAAAAAATGCCGCAATGGTATTTATTAAAACGATGGAAACGGGGAAGTATCTAGCCACTCCTGTTAAAGTTATTGCATTAATGGAAACTAAAAGCTGAATAACACCAACCGCAAACAGCAATATACCACCTTGAATTATCATTATTCTTTGAGACCCGATATGAATTGAATCCCCAGTTAGTTTTTTAAGTGCCGGAATTTGTTTTTGTTCTCCGAAATTAATGTGAAGGATACTGATTAAGATTAGTAATATGCCTGCTGCGATGCTCATTAAATAGTAGGGTTATATTTTTTATGCCTTTTACTCATGAAAATGTTCAATCAAAGTTACTCAAATATATATGATGAATGGAATTGAAATCCTCACCGGATGCAAAAGATTGAAGTCCCGCAATCAAAAAATATGAATTCCCCTTAATGCAGAAATATGCCAAAGTCATGAAGAATAATGCCTGAAGGAATCTTACAATTGCAATTGTAGCATTCCGCTAATTACAATGTTTAGAATGGAGATTTCATTCATAACGCCCCCCACGTTTCAGAAAAATTGCCAGGATGAGTTTATTGATCAAAATCGGCTGCTATTCAGTTCTTTACACGTTGCCCGACAACCGAACTATCAGGGGTCAAAACCGACTGAAACAGGCGGGTCAACGGTAGCGAAATATCCAGTCAGGTATAAGGATATTAAAATTTATACCTGGTCAACCAAATTTATTTTTAAAATATTAAATTTGTATACAATTAATACGTTATACGTGATATTGGGATACATATAATGAGTATTAATCCACTATCTTTAAATACAAAGCCAATGAAAACGAAAAATCCTGTATTGACAATTGCCCTGGGGCTACTTGTCACCATGACTGCATGTAAAAAAGAAAATGCCGACCCGAAAGATTCTGTTCAGTTAGATGCAAAGGTGTCTCAATTTAATTCTGATGCCAATGACTATAAATCAGAATCAGATCAGGCAGACAATGACATTAATAATTCGCTAAGTGAAATACCCTCATTTGGCAGAGTTTCAAGTGCCGCCTCGATTTTATCAAGTCCATTATGTGGTGTAATCATTGACTCATCACAAATTGCAAGTAAAATATTATTCTACAACTTTGACGGAGTCACCCCTTGTTTTAGTCCTTCCAGAACAAGATCAGGTCAGATTAAGGTTCAGCTGACAAGCGGAACAAGATGGAGTGATTCAGGTTCAGTATTGACCCTAATCGAGTCACGCAGGGGAATTTCACCCCTACGTTCTCACGGAACCGTACGTG
>CAYHFJ010000063.1:0-16673 GCA_964355885.1 uncultured Flavobacteriales bacterium | reverse complement strand
TTTGGTGAAAGAGGGTCTGGAAAATCTGCATTAATCATTGAACTTAATAAGGAATTACTCAGTTCGAATACTTTTTCGGTAATTATTGATGGCTATGATGAAATTCCTATTGAGAAGAATGAAGTTCATATAATTCTGCTAATTTTTAAAAAGTTATTGAAGGAGTATATTTTCGCCGTTTCTAAAAATAGACAAACCTTAAGTGGTTTAGATAGGGTAGAAAAGGAGAAGCTTTCCATTTTTATAAAAGAATTCTTTAGTACAATTTCAAAAAAGGAATTTAGTTCTGCGGTTGATAAAGTAGAACGGATTAAAGTTAAAAATATTTTAAAACGATTATACAATAAATATTTTAATAAGCCCCTAAATGTTGGCATATCTAGTGCTGTTGAAATAACAAGCGATTGGATAAGCAAACATTTTGGATTGCAAATAAAAAGTAGTGATAATTTCTATAAAGAATATCTTCCTGAATTTAAAATTGAAGAAATAAAACGGCTAGGCCTGGAAAAGCAAATCATAAAAGAAAAGAATTATAAAAAAGCAAAGGAATTATTAGCAGACTTAATAGTTATTATTAAAAAAAGTGATTACAAAGGTGTTGCAGTATTTTTCGATAAAGTTGATGAGTTCAAAAATATTTCTGGAAAGATTCATAAAATAGTTGAATTCACCCAAGGCATATTAAGGGATACGGAATTGCTTTATCAGAGTGATTTGTCATTAGTATTTTCACTCTGGTCGGAGGTTAAACACTACCTTAATGAAACAGGTGTTCGCTTCGATAAATTTAAGCCAGTTGATATTAGCTGGAATAAAGAAGAGTTGTTAGAAATACTTAAAAAACGAGTAAACTATTTTAACAAAAATCATCAAAATAAAAAATTGATGGATCTCTTTCCTGCAAAATACGATATTCAGCAATTATTAAAGCTAAGTAATAAAGCACCACGTGATATGATAAGATTGTTTTCTGCAATTTATGATGAGCAAGAAGTTATTAATTCAGATTCAATTATATTTGATAATGATGCGTTATCAAAAGGTTGTATAATATTCTGTAAGGCGTATGATTACTATTCACTCTATCCTTCTGAAAAAGGCAGCAAAGAGGATATTATTCCATTAGTTGATAAACTTTTGAAGTTGCGTTTGACAGATTTCACTATGAGTCAATTTGGTAGTGCTTTTGGTTTTTCGGGTGATCAAATTAAATATCATATTAACTTATTAGTTGATTGCTGTTTAATTAAAGGTCATTTAAATGAGCATGAAACATATACAGTGGAAGATCCAAAAGTAAGCTACTTGATAGCACATGGGCATTTATCCTTAAATTAGTATCAATGATAGTGCACTTCCTGTACAAAAGTGTTTCCGACATTTCGTTTACAACAACAATTTCTCTGGACTTCACAAAACGTTAGTGACTGCGAATCCGTCCCTTTAACCTGAAAAAAAAATAATTAACGCATTTGAAACCATCAAATGACAATTCCTGCAGGAAGACCGGTATTAGGTGAGGCCTTTTGTAAAATAAAATTAAGCTAGGACTTTTAACACGCATAAAAGATATCGGATTAAAACATACAGCGGATAGGAAAGTCTAATATCTAAAATCCTTAAAAACGTGCATCCACAAAAATTTTATTTTGTTTCCATTCAAACAGCTTCTACTATACTTGCTCTGTTCAGTCAAAGCTACATTGATAATGATCAACCGATCCTCGCTTGAGCCAATCCGGAAAAAGTTAAAAGAAATCAGAAAATGCGAATGGGAATCAGAAAACAGGGTTCAGGAATTGAAAACACTTCGACAAACACTTCGACGGGGTTTCGTCTAAAGCCTCCAAAAGCCTTGAATATCAAGGCTTTTGGAGAAAACTGGAGAGGTCCCGAGCGGATTTGAACCGCTGTACAAGGTTTTGCAGACCTCTGCCTAACCACTCGGCCACAGGACCTTTTTGCAAGGCTGCAATAATAGTGAAATCCTTGCTGAGTTGAAAGTGAAAGCTGTTTTTTGTTGGGTTTTGACGGGTATCCTAAGCCTTGTGATTCAGGAAAATTCTGGATGTGTTGAAAATCAAGAGGCTTCCTGTTTTGCAGTTTAGGGCCCATGTACCCACATTTCCAATTGTATTCCCGACCTTTGCCCTATGTCAACTATTACTTTACAAAATATTCGGTTGTATGCATATCATGGCTGCCTGCCGGAAGAGACTCACATTGGCGGAAACTACCTTGTTGAAGTGCGTATTAAAACTGATTTCACAGATGCCGCGCATAAAGATGATCTTTCACGAACGGTTGATTATTGCCAGGTGTTCGACATTGTGAAACGCGAAATGGCAATTCCTTCGAAACTTATCGAGCATGCAGGACAACGTATCGTTGATGCATTGTTGCATGGGATTCGCAGAATTGATGCGGTAAGGGTTAAGCTGAGTAAAATCGCTCCTCCGCTTAATGGTGAAGTTGAAATGGTAACCGTTACAATTAACGGAAAGCGCAAGGACAGTGGGCATGTGAAACACCATAATGAAATTACCGGCTAAACCTGCATTCGAATTGTGATACAAGGTCTTTCTGTACCACAAAAAAATTTCTCATGCGATTAAATGCTCTCACAACCTCAACACTCATCCGTATTGCCTCATCGCTGTTTAATACACTGGCCAACATTACCGTTCCATGCTCTGTAAATGCGTTAGGCAAATAAGAAGAAAATTTTATCTTTGAGGCCGTATACATTAAAGTCCTTCATTATTTCAATCAAGTTATTTACAATTCCGATTCGATAAAGTCTTGTGCGGACGTCGTTACTTCCTATGGCGTAAATCCAGGCATCAGGGTGCTTTGCTGTAAATGCATAAACGGTCGATGCCACGGTTGCTAAAACTTTTTGACTGTCCCCATTATTGGTGATCGCATTATCATCAATTTCACCGGTCCGCACATTTTTGTCTCCAAACCCTAAGTTATAAAAGCCTTTAAGATTAGTCTCTGTAAACTGCACAATTTTTTTGACTTTACCATTTGGACCAATACTCGTAAATTCAAATATCAATAAATTTCTGTCTGATTCCAGTTGATATTTATCGTTCTTCATTCTAATCTCAAAAACCTTTTTATACTTCAAATGGGGAATTTTTGTGAATTTTAATTAATTAAATTTCATCTAAAAAATTCACAAATCATTGCCGTTTGAAGTATAGTTGCATATAATATCCCAAAGTTTCCACGAAATTTTCTCTAACACTAAATATTTCGGATTTCCGCTAATGAAAAAAAATGCCGAATTCCTAAATCCATTATACTAAGTTCCCGGCCTTCACCCATGAATCTTTCAACGAAACAGTACGATTGAAGATCAGATGTGATGAAGTAGATTCCTTATCCGGACAAAAATATCCTTTACGAATAAACTGGAATTTATCACCCGGTTTCGCGCTCAGTAAAGATGGTTCTGCCATGGCTTTTGAAAGGATATGCAGACTGTCAGGATTCAGGTGTTCTTTGAAATCTCCTTCCGCATTGGCAGGGTCTTCAACACGAAACAGGCGGTCATACAAACGAAGTTCACACGGGATTGCATGTTCACAACTAACCCAATGTATAGTCCCTTTTACGTGAATTCCACTGGTATCACTTCCGCTTTTACTTTCGGGAATGTATTTGCAACGAATCTCTGTAATGTTTCCTGTAGCATCTTTTTCGAATGATTCGCACTCTATGATGTAGGCATGCTTCAAGCGAACCTTAAGTCCCGGCCCGAGACGGAAATATTTCTTTCCCGGAATCTCCATGAAGTCATCCCGCTCTATCCAAAGTTCTTTTCCAAAAGGCAACTCACGTTCTCCTCCTTTGTCTTCCAACTCAGGATTATTTTCTCCGGTTAACATTTCTGTTTTACCGTCAGGATAATTAGTAATCACCAATTTCACCGGATCCATAACCACCATCACACGGTTGGCAAGTTTATTTAGATCTTCACGAACACAAAATTCCAGCAATCCAACATCAATGATATTCTCGCGCCTTGCCACACCGATGCGGTCGCAGAAATTGCGGATACTCTCCGGAGTATATCCTCTTCGTCGCAAGCCACTGATTGTCGGCATACGCGGATCATCCCATCCTGTAACATGCTTTTCATTTACCAGTTGTAATAATTTTCGCTTACTCATTACGGTGTAATTCAGATTGAGTCTGGCGAATTCAAACTGATGACTTGGATAAATTTCCAGCTTCTCAATGAACCAGTCATAGAGTGGACGATGCACTTCGAATTCCAACGTGCAAATTGAATGGGTGATCTCCTCAATAGAATCGCTTTGCCCATGCGCGAAATCATACATGGGATAAATGCACCATTCGTTTCCGGTGCGGTGATGCGCGACATACTTTATGCGATACATCAAGGGATCACGCAGATGCATATTCGGTGATGCCATATCAACTTTAGCTCGCAAAACCTTTTCTCCATCCTTAAACTCTCCGCTTTTCATTCTGGAAAATAAGTCTAAATTTTCCTCTTTCGTCCTATCCCGAAATGGACTGTTCTTTCCGGGCTCCGTTGGCGTCCCTTTCATCGAAGCAATTTCCTCCGGTGAAGAATCATCAACATAAGCCAATCCATTATTAATAAGTTTAACAGCAAAAGCATAAAGTTTTGGAAAATAATCAGAAGTATACAACTCTTCTGCCCATTCGAATCCTAACCATTTGATGTCTTCCTTGATACTGTTTACATATTCAGTTTCTTCGGTCACGGGATTGGTATCGTCAAAACGCAGATTGGTTTTACCATTGAAGTCTTTCGCTAAACCAAAGTTTAAACAGATGGACTTGGAATGACCAATGTGCAAATAACCATTTGGCTCCGGAGGGAAACGCGTAAGAACACGCCCTCCATGCTTACCGTTCTTTACGTCTTCAGCGACGATCTCTTCAAGAAAATTTGGGGCTTTATCGGGATTCATTTTTATTCTAATTATTCGATTTGGGGGGATTTAATATTTGCACACGGATGACACGGATCGGACGGATATTCACTGATTTTAAAATGTATAATTTATATTTCAATAATTATTTTATCCGTGAAGATCAGTCGAATCCGTGTCATCCGTGTGCCATTCAATATTGCTGAATATTATGAAACGACCTCAACCCCCAGGCTTGTCATTGCATTTTTCAAGCGTTGGATTACCTCCACTCTTCCCAGTAATTCAGCCATGCCAAACAACTGCACACCACCGCCTTGTCCGCTGAGAAAGACACGGAACAACTGCAGCACTTCACCGGGCTTTAGATTATTAGCCAATGCAGTTTCCTGAAATACTTTTTCTGATTCAATTGCGGAAAACTCTTTCATCTCCGTAAATGATTTTAATAATAGACGGAAAAACACGGCATGACTGTCCTTCCATTTTTTTGAAATCACCTGTTGATCGTAGTCAGTTGGCTTGAAAAGTAAATACCTTCCCACTTCCAGCATTTCATGTTCAAAATGCACTCTTTCTTTCAATAATGGTATTGCCTTCAACAGAAATTCATCCTGCATACGATGATCATCATTACTGAAATTAAACTCAGTTCTCAGAATATTTTTCAAGTGATTGGCAAGAATAATATCCGGCTTGGAACGCAGGTAATGCTGATTGAACCATTTTGTTTTTTCAGGATCAAACTTGGCTCCGGCTTTATTTACTCTGTCTAAAGAAAAATCCTCAATGAGTTCTTCCATACTGTATATTTCCTTGTCACCACTCGGATGCCAGCCCAAAAGTGCCAGCATATTGGTGAATGCTTCGGGATAATATTCTTTCTCCCTGTATCCGGATGATTCTTCTTTCGTAGCAGGATCTACCCATCGAAGAGGAAACACAGGAAATCCAAGTCGATCACCATCGCGTTTACTTAGTTTCCCATTTCCTTCGGGTTTCAACAACAAAGGCAGATGTGCAAATTGAGGCATCACTTTTTCCCATCCAAGAAATCTGTACAACAACACATGCAAGGGAGCAGATGGCAACCATTCTTCTCCACGAATAACATGAGTGATTTTCATAAGGTAATCATCTACTACATTTGCCAGATGATAAGTTGGCATTCCATCACTTTTGAATAGTACCTTATCATCCATCTGTGAAGTATGCACGGAAACATCACCCC
This sequence comes from uncultured Flavobacteriales bacterium, assembly GCA_964355885.1. Taxonomy (GTDB): domain Bacteria; phylum Bacteroidota; class Bacteroidia; order AKYH767-A; family 2013-40CM-41-45; genus QQVM01. The sequence goes on along the minus strand of CAYHFJ010000063.1, from coordinate 10,499 downwards.
GTATAATATCTTTTACGTGGATCTCCTCATTTTCCGGAACTTTTAATCGGATCACATAGTGTCCTCCCTCAGAAATCTTTTTCTCCACTTCCGCTTTTGAAAGTGTTAGGGAATTCTGCAGTTGCTTACGTGTTACGGCATTATATGCAAAAGATGATTTGGCTTCCTCCATTTGAGTTCGCAGTGCCGTCAATTCTTCTTCTGTATCAAATGCATAATACGCGTGGCCGGAATCAATCAGTTGATCCGCATATTGCTTATAGATTTCTTTTCTGTCACTCTGCCGGTATGGTGCATAAGGACCATCGCCAAAGCCAACGCCTTCGTTCGGAGTTATTCCACACCATTTCAATGCCTCGATGATGTACTCTTCTGCTCCCTCAACATATCTGTTCTGGTCTGTATCTTCAATACGCAAGATGAAATCTCCTCCATGCTTTTTTGCAAACAGGTAATTATAAAGTGCCGTACGCACTCCACCCATATGCAAAGGGCCTGTGGGACTTGGAGCGAAACGTACGCGGATTTTAGTGGACATGGTAAAAAATAGTAGGATGCAAAGGTAGAAAATTGAATCGCTTTATACAGATTTGAAGCAAGATGGCATTATTACAAATCCCGATATGCCGAAAAATAAATTTCTAAAAACTGAGGTCTGTCATCTCAGTTTCGCAGTCTGATTTACAAATCGTCCTTATTCGGAGAATTCCTCACCGGACCCGGAATCGGATATTTTGCCTGAATACCTCTTCTGTTGGCAGATTCAGATGCTGATTCTTTTTGCGGTATAGATTCATCCAACTTCACAGGAGCGGCTTCAATGAATTCCTTTCCATGTGAAGTAATTTCATAATGGCCCTTCTTTCTAGCTCCTGTAAAATTGATTAGTTCGAATTTCTTAAGGGTTGAAACATAACGGGCACCGGTTACTCCTCCTACTCCACTCAGATTAAATAACTCACTAGCCCGAAGAAATTTATTATTGTAAAGATGTACAAGCATAAGCACCTGCTTGCGAAGATTCGGAGCATTGCTCGCCTGTTGCCCGGGAAAACTCTTCCATTTATCAAATAAAGCATCCAGATCAAATTGATCTGCCGGATCTTTTACATTTTCCATCTTGGTGAAATACTTCATATCCTGAGAAGAAGCTTGATAAGCCGGATTACCTGAATTCCTGAGATCTGTGCCTCCCGAAATCGCTAAATCTGTCCGCCGACGGAGATTGTCATTCATCTGCATCATATTACTATTAATCAACTGAAGCTCCGAAATACGGATATGAAGGTCGTCGATGATATTCTGAAGGTCGTCTACACGCTTGAGTAGCTTGGTATTCCGGATCATCAGGTGATTAAATTGATGAAAGAGTTCTTCGTTTTCTGAAGTCAATTGATCAATGAAATTCTTTTGATTGTTCAGTTTGGTTTGCATCGTTTCAATAGTCATTTGTGACGTAGTATTTTCAGAAGACATATATTGGAATGATAAATAAGATTAATGATGCTATAAATGTATTTTAATCGATCGGCTTTCCGATACTTTGTTGAAAACTTTCAATAAGTAATTATACATTTTGATTATAAAAAATTGAGTTTAATGATATTATAAATACCTGAGTAAATGTTATCAAGAAGGCTGTAAAAATTGATTTTCTTAGTCGCTATGAAATAGATTTTTTTCGATTGCATAGCTTGGGATTAATCATGTGGATGCACCAAGATGAACACCCTTTAATTTTGAGTTGAGTGTCGTAATCGAATAGGGGAAGGCATTCCTAATACGCACAAACCCTTAAAGCCTGTTTTGTGCTAAGTACCTGTGTTCAGTCCAGAATTCTTAGTGCTCTTTGTGATTTTTCTTTGTGCTCTTTGTGGTTAAAAAACGGGCTGCAGGTCCTCATTAAATGACCATTACCAGCATCGATAATTAACTGTGCCACAGAAATTATCTACTTTCGCCCTATGCTCCTTCTCACGCCTTCCCAATTTCCCGACTATGAACTGATTGACTGCGGGAATTTTGAAAAACTGGAACGCTTTGGTAAATATGTCACCATACGACCTGAACCTCAGGCTATCTGGGATCCGGTATTATCAGAAAAGGAATGGGACAAAGCAGCTCATGTCCGATTTGTTTCCAGATCAAGTTCAAGCGGAACCTGGAAGAGAAATAAAGAGATGCCGGATCGCTGGACTATCAAATATCCCATCAAGAATGCCCTCGAACATCCTTCTCTCGATTTCAGACTTGCCCTTACCTCCTTCAAGCATGTCGGAATTTTTCCTGAACAGGCATGCAATTGGGATTACATCAACGACTGTGTGAAGGGCATGCAAACGCAAACTCCAAAGGTTTTAAATTTATTTGCCTACACGGGAGGTGCTTCTCTCGCTGCAAAAGCTGCCGGTGCCGACATCATTCATCTTGATTCAATCAAACAAGTAGTCAGTTGGGCAAGGGATAACATGGAGCTGAGTGGACTAAAAGACATTCGGTGGGTTGTAGAAGACGCGCTCACTTTTGTCAAAAGGGAAGTAAAGCGAGGAAAAAAGTACCATGGTATCATCCTGGATCCTCCTGCTTACGGTCATGGAAATGAAGGACAAAAATGGAAACTGGAAGACATGATCAATGAGATGATGAAGTTGGTTTTCCAGTTACTCGACGAAGAAGAACATTTTCTCATTCTCAACACTTATTCGCTCGGATTCTCCTCTCTCATAGTAGAAAATCTTTTAAGAGGACCAAAGAATCTACAAACGGGCGAACTGTATTTAAAGGCAAGCACGGGTGTTAACTTACCTTTGGGTGTCTTTGGAAGATACTTTACCCGTGCCTAGCAAATACCGGATTTAACTTTTCTGAAACCATTCGAGCCTGCAACTGTTAAAAAGGCCGGTAATTCACGATGTATTAACGAAACTTAACAGCAATAAAGAGGGCATTTCCTTCGTTATTTCGTACCTTTGTTATTCCGCGAAGCCAATAGAATAAAGCCTTTCATGAACGATAGTTACAATCAGCTCATCAGTAAACTGGATGCCTTTATCCGGAAATATTATAAGAACCTCCTCATCCGTGGAGCGATATATGCTTTTGCCTTATCTCTCGCTTTCTACTTGCTGGTCATCAGTCTGGAATATTTTGGTCATTTCAGCAGTACCACACGGACCATATTATTTTACGGATTTCTGAGCGGATTCTTGTTTATTATCGGACGATTTGTTGCCATTCCATTGGCCCATCTTTATCATATAGGCAAAATTATTTCGCACGAACAGGCAGCGCGTATCATAGGCACTCACTTTTCCAATGTGCAGGACAAGCTTCTGAATGTATTGCAACTAAAAAAGCTCAGAGAAGAATCAACTACTGTACAAACAGGACATTCGGAGAACAAACAATTACTTGACGCGGGTATTGATCAGAAGATTCGTGAACTGCAACCGATCCCTTTCGTCACGGCAATAAATATTTCTGAAAACAAAAAGTATCTCCGCTATGCAATGATCCCGCTGCTTGCCTTGGTCGTTTTGTTGTTTACCGCACCCAGCCTGATCAAGGACAGTACAAACCGATTAATATCTCATGGAACTTACTTTGAAAAACCGGCACCTTTCAGTTTTCAAGTGTTGAACAAAGAATTAAAGGCAATTCAGCAACAAGATTTCCAGCTAGATATAAAAATTGATGGTAAAGAGGTTCCTGCAGAAGCATTTATTGAGATCGGCACGAATCAATTTCGTCTGGATAAAGAAAGCCTGACTACTTTCCATTACACTTTTAAGAACCTTCAACGAAGCGAGTCCTTCCGGTTGTTTGCCGACGGATTCTACTCCGAAGAATTTTCACTTGAAGCATTGCCCAATCCGGTCCTGATGAATTTTCAGGTGAATCTTGATTATCCTTCCTATTTGAACAAGCCGAATGAAACCTTACAAAACACAGGCGACCTTGTAATTCCTGCAGGCACAAAAGTACGTTGGAATTTTACTACCCAGAATACGGATCATATAAGGATGATTTTTCAAGACACTACGATTTCTCTCGAAAAATCAGGAGAGAATGCCTTTTCGTTCTCGAAGAAGTTTTTCAGGAATGACACATATCTTGTTAGTACGGCCAATCGTTTTCTTTCAAATAAAGACTCTATCCGTTTCGGGATCTCTGTGATTCCGGATATTTATCCATCTATTTCAGTAGAGCAACAACGGGATTCTCTCTCAACTAAGCGTACCTATTTCAAAGGATTGATAAAAGACGACTATGGTTTTTCCAAACTAAGTTTTAATTATCGTTTCCTGAAATCAAATGATTCTTTACAAAGTAAGAAGGATGAAGAATTCAGTGAGAATCTGCCATTCAACAGGAACACTAATTCAGATCAGTTCTTCCACTACTGGGACTTGTCTACCATTGACATTAATGCCGGTGACGAGGTGGAATATTACTTTGTGATTTCTGACAATGACGGACTTACAGGTCCGAAATCTACCCGTTCGCAAACACTGGTATTTAAAGCACCATCGTTAAAAGAAATTTCTGACGATACCGAAAAAAGCAATGCATCGATTAAAGATGATCTGAAAAAAAGTATCACAGAATCAAAGCAGATTCAGAAGGATCTTAGTGACCTGACTAAAAAACTTTTGGACAAAAAAGAGATCAGTTGGGATGATAAAAAGAAAGCTGAAGACCTTTTGAAGAAGCAGGAAGAGTTAGCGAAGAAGATGGAAGAACTTCGCAAAAAAAATGAGCAAAAAAACAAACAAGAGCAAGAGTATAAGCAGGTAAACGAAAACATCCTTCAAAAGCAAGAGCAGTTGCAGACGATGATGGATAAAATGATGTCTCCGGAGTTGAAAAAACTTATGGAAGAGTTGAAAAAACTCATGGAAAACGTTGACAAGAACAAACTGCAAGAGCAACTTAGTCAGATGAAAACTGACAGCAAGGATCTGCAAAAAGAGCTGGAACGTACTATTGAATTGTTTAAGAAACTTGAAGTTGAGCAAATGCTTCAGGAAAGCATTGACAAGCTTGATGAACTGGCTAAGAAGCAGGATGATCTTTCAAATAAATCAGAGGAGAAGGATAGTGACAGCAAAGACCTGAAGGAAAAACAAGACGAACTCAATAAAGAGTTTGATGAGTTCCGGAAGGACATGAATGAATTGGCAGAAAAGAATGAAGCTCTTGAAGAGAAACAAGAACTTCCGGATACTGAAGAGCAAGAGAAAAGTATAGAAGAGGACATGAAGAAAAGTTCGGAGGAACTGGGTGATCAGAAAAAAAGCAAAGCATCCAAATCCCAGAAGAATTCTTCGCAGAAGATGGAGAAACTTGCTCAACAGATGAAACAAAAGCAGCAGCAGATGGAGCAAGAACAAAATGAAGAGGACATGCAAGCCCTTCGTGCATTGCTTGAAAACCTGTTACGTCTTTCTTTCGATCAGGAAAATCTGATGCAGGAGTTGCGCACAATGGATATTAATAATCCACAGTATTTGAAAATGAGTCAGCAACAGCACAAGCTGAAGGACAACGCGAAAATGGTGGAAGATTCACTATTTGCTTTGAGTAAACGCGTCATGCAGATTAAGGCTAAAGTGAATCAGGAAATTGCAGCCATTAATATGAATATGGAGGAGGCACTCAACAACCTGGAAGATCGACTTGTTCCTCAAGCTCGTAGCCGTCAGCAGTTTGTGATGACATCAATTAATAATCTCACGCTGATGTTAAGCGAGGCTCTTCAACAGATGCAACAACAGCAAGCCGCCGCCCAATCAAGCGGATCCTGCAATAAACCCGGAAAGAAAAAAGCTTCCCTTTCTGAAATGGCTAAAATGCAGGACGAATTGAACAAAAACATGAAGAAAATGAAGGAGAGAATGCAAAAAGAGGGCAATAAGCCCGGAAAAACGGGTAAAAATGGACAGGGCGAAAGTATGAGCGAAGAGCTTGCTAAAATGGCAGCACAACAGGAATTTCTCCGGAACGAATTGCAAAAGCTTAATCAGGAACAAAATAAGGACGGGAAAAACAGTTTAGGCAACCTTGATGATCTCGCCAAACGCATGGAAGAAACTGAAAAAGATATTGTTAACAGGATGATTTCAGAACAAACCTTAAAACGCCAGCAAGACATTCTTACCAGACTTCTGGAAAGTGATAAGGCACAGCAGGAAAGAGACCAGGATGAGCAGCGAAAATCGGAGGAAGCAAAAAATCTATATCATCGTAACCCTGCGGAATTTGAAGAGTATAAGAGAATAAAGTTAAAAGAAATGGAATTGCTGCGAACGGTACCTCCTTCGTTAAATTCCTATTATAAACAGAAAGTAAACGATTATTTCCAATCACTTGAAAAATAGTTCACTTATGCTCGTGGACGGAGAAAGCCAAACGGTGGAATTAAACTCAAACCCAGATAGCATCTCCGTCGTTGAACGGATGATCGAAGAAGTCCGTGATAAGTACAATGTCAGTGAAGACATGTACGGTAACATGTTAGTCGCCATTACTGAGGCTGTCACTAACGCGATTTATCACGGCAATAAATCAGACCCTTCCAAAAAAGTGAATGTGGCTATACAGCACAATCCTCATAGCATCACCTTCACAGTGACTGATCAGGGACCCGGCTTTGATTTTTACAATCTACCCGATCCAACATCACCTGAAAATATTGAGAAAGAATGTGGCCGTGGCATCTTCCTGATGAAGCACCTCACCGATCAATTGATCTTTTCAGAAAACGGACGTGTGGTGGAAATGAATTTCAGAATATCTGCTACCTAGTAGCAACAACATATTTGGTTAGACTCATAGGGGCTTCGCAAGGGGCTCCTTTTTTTGTTTTCTACCTTTGTGAACTTTGTGGTTAATTTTTTTTATTAATTTATTTCCGCCTCAACTATGCTCTAAAAATTAAAAATACCTGCTCAGGGAAAGATTTTTTAACCACAAAGGACACCAAGGGAAGGCACAAAGGACACAAAGGGGATAATGCAAATCAAAAATTTAATTAACTATTAATGATCGTCTCCAAACATAAACATTTAATTTAACTGCAAAGACTCCTCCGTGTACTTTGCGTCTTCCTTTGTGAACTTTGTGGTTAATTTTTTTATTAATTTATTTCCGCCTCAACTATGCTCTAAAAATTAAAAATACCTGCTCAGGGAAAGATTTTTTAACCACAAAGGACACCAAGGGAAGGCACAAAGGACACAAAGGGGATAATGCAAATCAAAAATTTAATTAACTATTAATGATCGTCTCCAAACATAAACATTTAATTTAACTGCAAAGACTCCTCCGTGTACTTTGCGTCTTCCTTTGTGAACTTTGTGGTTAATTTTTTTATTAATTTATTTCCGCCCCATCTATGCTCTAATCACCTAAAAAAAAGATGATACAACACTCCCACTCTGACACTTTGATACGGGAAATCGTTAATGCCCCACTGATACCACAGCTTAGCATCGAGCTTTCTACGTTTCCATTGAATACTTGCTTTATAAACCACAGGCCTGTCTCCGATATTGAGATAACCCCGATAACCTGACACACTTTGTGTGAATGAAATTTTATTGCTGATAATTTCTACACCGGCACCGGCAAGCATTGCATCATTCTGCAAGTGTTGAAGATCATACGTTTGATACGAATAAAACCCGCCCATGGCAAATACGCGCATTTCAATATTTTTCTCTTCCGCTAACGCGAAAGATTTTCCGAAAGACAGATCCATGTAATATCCGGCTCCATCAGTAAATCTGGCATCCCTCAACCTTGTGCCGGACGCTGTCCTGAAAGCCAGTTCAAGAGCGATGTCCGGCAAATTTTCTTTGTCTTGCAGAAGCTGGATATGCGTAGAAAAATAAATATCCCCACCTGCATGACCTTTTCCACTTCTGGTTCTTGCGGCACGGGTATCGCGGGTTATTGTGTCCATTTCAAAAAATTCAAGGGGTACAACAAATGCTTCCACAGCAATTTTTCCCTGACAGAATGGGATATATAGCCTGGTAAAAGAATCCTGCGTTTTATCCCCTTTGCTGAAATGTGCGCCGGCCTGTAGTTCGACTTCTAATTCTGTAGATAAAACTCCCCTCATCACTTCAGGAACGGGCAAAGCATTGGGGCCAAGAAAAGAAGTGGACATGGTCATATATTGATTCCATGGAGTATGACCGTCCCACTGATGAATAGTTGTCCACCATGAAAAATCTTCCTGTGCACTAACCTGCAGGCAAAATAAAGAGGAAATCAAAAAAAGAGGAATCCTATTTCTCATTCTGCAGGACAAGATAATAACAATGTTTTTACCTGTAGGACTTCAACATAAAGAATAATTGTCGAAGTTAGATACGGATTTACAAATCATTCTCTATTTTAGAGCGACAATGGCAACTAAAGAAACGATACTTTTTTTCAAGGAGAGGGTTTCCTTTCGCTTAAATAATCAATCAGAACTTAAGCGCTGGCTGGCATCCTCTGCTCGTAAATCAGACTATAAAATACAGGCACTTAATTTTATCTTTTGCAGCGATGATTATCTTCTGGAGATAAATAAAAAATATCTTGAACACGATTATTATACGGACATTATCACATTTGATAATAGCATTGAGAAGAGTAGAATTGAGGGAGATGTATATATTTCTATAGATACAGTCCGTAAAAATTCTCTGTTTTTTAAAACCAGTTTCCCGAATGAACTCCATCGGGTAATGATCCATGGATTGTTACACTTAATGGGTTACAAGGACAAAACCGAGAAGGACAGAAAAAGAATGAAGGAAATAGAAGACCTTCATCTGATTTCCCTTGCTAAACGGTTATAACTCACATTTTTTTAGGATGCTTTTTATTACATTACTATGTGATTCCAAATAATCACCCCAATCAATATCCAAAGCAAGCCCTCAGCGAACCATAGTTTTTTCTTCTGACTCACAAAATAATAAGCAAGCCATAACGAAACAGGTATCGCGAAGATTAAATAGTGAATTAAACCGAAATCTTTGGAAAGATAGACAGATAGGGCTCCTAAGAGAAAAGAAAAGAAAAGAATTTGCTGATAGGTACGAACGCGGATGATATTCTTAAAATAATTAGCTCTCAATCGTAACCAGGCCAATACTAACAACAGCAACAAAACACCCGACAATATCCGTGGTGCCAATGTCTCGGGAAAAGTAATTCCGGCAGCTGGTTCGAAGAGGTGTGCAAAGAATCCTGTCCAGAATTCACGGAGACTATAATTCCAGAATTGCAGGACACTTAAAAATAAAAAAGGTAAGGCGTAACCTATAATAAGCACCAACCATTCCCGGATATGAAATGGTCGCATAATCGACAAAGCGAACATCAATAAAAGAAGTATTGGAATCGCCGGTAAGTACAGCAGTGTAGCAGTCGCGGCCAGAAAACCACAATCAAATACGGCAAGAATCGGTTTCGTGGATTTATGCAATGAAAATACCTTATCAAAAATCCTGAGTAAAATCAGATTCACAAAATGAATGGGATGAATTGCCAGTAAAGCCGGTGTGGAAGACACAAATAACACAAAAAAGAGGGCCGGGAGATAGGAATTCCTGTACAACACTTCATGCTTATTTAGAAGCAAATTGAAATAAATAGCCTCAAAAGAGATTAAAGCTATAAAGATCAAGAGGTTCAACCAAGAAGGAAGAATCAGGAAAAAACTCATGAGAAAAGTCCAGAGGGGCATTGAATATAAATCCTTTACAACAGGGAATGCCGACAAACGCTCAGCCCACAACAAAATGACAATGAGAGGGATAGCAAACAGTGCTGCAACCTGAGGAGATTTAAAAAAACGAATCATTGGCCTTAAAAGTATAGAATTTTCGTTGTTGTGTATCAGGATTTCATACTATATTTGCCATGAATAATAATCAGCAAAAACATGGACGCATTCTGGTATTTTATAGGAAGCTTTTTTGAGGGAATCTTTAAGGCTGTCCCTTTTGTCGGTCTATGGTTTAATAAAATGATGATCGTTATCGGATTTATTGCTTTTATCCTTTGGCTTTCTTACATGAGCAGACACAAGGAAGAACAAAAATTCGATTAATAATATTTTAGCCCATTGCTAAACCATCCTGTATGAATTATCATGCAGGATTTTTTTTGCTCATTAAATAGAATTCAAAAGATCCAACCCAATGTCTGTTCTGAAATTCATTTTCTCAAAAGATATTTTATTAATATCGTTATAAACTTTCTCTCTGGCTTCCTGAATCGTGTTGGCCAGTGCGGTCACCGCGAGTACTCTTCCACCATTACTCAAAATACCGGAAGCCCCCCCGGATTTTGTTCCCGCATGAAAAACTGATGAGTCTTTCACTCTATCAATCCCTTGAATAACTTTTTCTCCGTCATAATGCCCGGGATAGCCTCCACTGACTAACATCACGGTCAATGCCGTTTGAGGATCTATCTCTAAGCCATCTGTT
>CAYHFJ010000062.1:0-16734 GCA_964355885.1 uncultured Flavobacteriales bacterium | reverse complement strand
AACGAAAAAAACGAATTATTCCTCAAGTCCTGACTCAGGTTTAACTGCGTTGTAAGCACCCTAATGTTAAAAAGTACTTGTGAAAACGAGAGTTAAATTGTTACTGAACATTCTTTCAGATATGACTCATAAGTCCGTTTTATCCCTTCTTTCAAATGAATTTTTGGTTTCCAGCCTAGATCCATGAGTTTGGAAGAATCAAGCAGTTTCCGGAAGGTACCATCAGGTTGATTGGGGTTGAGGACAATTTCACCTCTGAATTCCACAATTTCTTTTACCAAATCAGCTAGATTCAGAATGCTCAAATCTTCACCAAATCCAATATTCAGAAATGACTTCTCATTATAATTATTCATGAGAAAGACACAGGCTTCAGCAAGATCATCAACATGAAGAAATTCACGAAAAGGCTTACCGGTTCCCCAAAGTTCTACAGTTGGACTTCTTTTAATCTTTGCCTCATGAAATTTGCGGATCAATGCCGGGAGTACATGCGAATTCTGTAAGTCGTAATTATCATGTGGGCCATAAAGATTAGTCGGCATTGCAGAGATAAAATTACACCCATACTGATCCCGGTAACTTTCACATAGTTTTATTCCTGCAATTTTTGAAAGTGCATAAGGCTCGTTGGTACTTTCCAGCTTTCCGCTTAAAAGATATTCTTCCTTTAAGGGTTGCGGAGCATCTTTTGGATAAATGCATGATGAACCCAGAAAAAGAAGCTTTGTAACTTTTGACAGATATGCACAGTGAATGACGTTGAGTGCAATCATTAGGTTGTCATATAAAAATTCAGCGCGAGAAGTATTGTTGGCATGGATTCCTCCGACCTTTGCCGCGGCAACGAAGACAAATTCCGGTCTTTCGGAGTCAAAAAATTGTGTGACGGCAACTTGTTTTCTTAAATCAAGTTCTTCCGAAGTCCGTAAAATGAGATTTTGATAGCCTTGTGATCGAAGTAATCGAACAATTGCCGATCCAACCATTCCCCGATGTCCGGCAATATAAATTTTGGATGATTTATTCATGGTAGTTGAAAATCTTGTGCCCGCCTTCTTTCAGGTATTTGTCCTTTCGGAACAATTCAACATCAGCTGCCATCATTTCTTTCACCAGCATTTTAAGATCATACTTTGGCTTCCATCCCAATTTTGTATTGGCCTTAGTTGCATCACCTACCAATAATTCTACTTCGGTAGGCCTAAAGTATCGTGGATCAACAGCCATGACCTGCTTGCCAACAGGTACCTGGTATTCTTTCATAGTGCATTTAGAAACTATCGCTTTTTCGTGAACACCCTCTCCACTAAATTTAATTTCAACTCCTACTTCAAGAAATGCCATTCGAAGAAATTCACGTACTGAATTCGTGCTACCTGTAGCTATTACAAAGTCCTCTGGAATTTCCTGTTGCAGCATAAGCCACATGGCTTCGATATAATCTTTCGCGTGACCCCAGTCACGTTGGGCGTTCAGATTTCCTAAATATAACTGATCCTGTAAACCCAATACGATACGTGAAACGCCACGTGTAATTTTTCTCGAAACAAAAGTCTCACCCCTGATTGGTGACTCGTGATTGAATAAAATCCCATTTACCGCGAACATGCCGTATGCCTCACGATAATTGACAGTAATCCAGTAAGCATATAATTTTGCAACAGCATAGGGTGAGCGTGGATAGAATGGTGTGTTTTCAGATTGCGGTGTTTGTTGAATCAACCCATAAAGCTCAGAAGAGGATGCCTGATACACTTTTGTTGTTTTGGAAAGACCAAGAAGTCTCACAGCTTCAAGTATTCTCAGGGTTCCGATTCCATCAGCATTTGCAGTATATTCAGGCGTCTCAAAACTCACCATTACATGAGACATGGCACCGAGATTATAAATTTCATCCGGTTTCACTTCCTGAATAATACGGATGAGGTTTGTACTGTCAGTAAGATCGCCATAGTGCAATTTAAAGTTTACATTTTTCTCGTGTGGATCCAGGTATAAGTGATCTATCCGGTCAGTATTAAAGAGCGAACTTCTTCGCTTTATACCATGTACCATGTATCCCTTTTTGAGGAGAAATTCAGCCAGGTATGCTCCATCCTGTCCTGTAATTCCGGTGATCAAAGCTATTTTCATAAGTTCATTAGGCACTCTGACTCATGTATTTATGAGAGAGAATTTTTTGTTCGGCGTTTCAAAGATAGTAAATATTTCAGGATGCCATTTTGAGGAGCTTTTGATGAAAGTGCTGAAATAGTCAATTGCTTTATATCTTCGGCGGATCAAAATTGCTTATTTACCTTTAAATATAATTCGGTATGAAATTAGTCTTCGCCACAAACAACAATAATAAATTGAAGGAAGTCCGACAATTAATGCCGGCTTCTATTGAGATCCTGAGTCTGAAGGATATTGGTTGTGATGATGAATTACCTGAAAACGGACGAACTCTTAATGAGAATTCATTTCAAAAAGCACAGTATGTCTATGAGAAATATGGTTGGAATTGTTTTTCGGATGATACCGGACTCGAAGTACAGGCTTTGGGTGGAAGGCCGGGAGTAGTTTCCGCACGTTATGCGGGCCCGGCTTGTAGAGCAAGTGATAATATACATAAATTGCTCACAGAATTAAAGAATGAAAAAAACAGGGCTGCCCGCTTCCGGACTGTTATTGCCTGTTTCATTGATAATGAAGTACTTTATTTTGAAGGTCAGGTGAATGGCACGATCACAGAGAGTGAAAAGGGAGAGTCAGGTTTTGGATATGATCCTGTCTTTCTTCCTGATTCTTCCGAACTGACTTTCGCGGAGATGACTCCTGAACAAAAAAATCTCCTGAGCCATCGGAGTGAAAGTATTAAAAAGTTTGTAACTTGGTTAGAATTAAGAGAGCGGAATTCAATTCCGAATACAAAATAACGAAGCTGTAATCTCCTTGATCTTGATTTGTTCTTCTGACGTTTTCTTAGGTTTTTGCGTGGCGGGTAGCATAAAAGAAAACAAAAAACATTAGCAGGAAGTAGAGTGAAAATAATGCGGTATAAATATGCTTCCAGTCTCCAAGAAATTTTTCGATAATTATGACCAACAAGAGGGAGATCAGTGTCATGAACCAGAATACCATTGCAACTTGCCTGTCGCTGAGACCTAGATAAGCTAAGGCATGTGTGGTATGATCTTTTCCTCCAATAAATGGTGAAGTCCCTTTAATAAGCCGGTTTATCACAACGCTTGTCGTATCAATAATGGGCATGATAAAAACGATTAATGGAAGCAAAAGATTTCTTGCACTGATGAGATCGCCGGAGGGTGGTTCCGCGTTCCATAAAAATTTAATTCCTATCGCTGCCAGAAATACGCCTAAGAACTGGCTTCCTGTATCACCCATATACATTTTTGAAGGGTGCCAGTTGAAATACAGAAATCCTATCAGGGCACACATCACACCAATCATTATCATGAAATAAACGCTGCCAAAGTCCTCATGGAGAACCATAATAGCCAATGCTGAAAGGATGATGGAAATACTGACCGTTGTCGTAATGGCATCCATATTGTCCAGCATATTCAAGGAGTTCATAATTCCTACGACCCAGAAAATGGTGATTACATAATTTACCGGTTCAACATAGGACAAAGAAATCTCAGTACCTGTAACGAGAAGTATAATCGCACAGGTGATTTGAGTGGTCAGCTTTAAAAATGGTTGAGTATTGTATGCATCATCCGCAAGGCCAAGCAGGAAGCCTAACATTGTCGCAAGCAGAATTCCGATAAATTCCTTGCTAAGAAAAACCTGATTGCTGTCGAAGAATATAGAGTATGCAATGATGGACAAAAGAAAAATAATATAAAAGGAAAATCCTCCCACCGCCGGTTTTGATTGGGATCCCCACCGAATTACAGTGTCATCCTGATTTCGTATTCCCAGAGTACGAACGAATTTCAGAAACAGACGATTAATTAAAAAGGAGAATACAACTGAGACAACAGCGAAGATTCCGTAAACCATTAACAAATATTGCACGTTTGATGTCATTCGTAGAAGAGTATTAAGCAGCTCGTCAGGACCAGTTAAAATTACCAATTTTGATTTTGTTCACAAGCCTGATTCCGTAAAAGCTTCGCTTATATTGGTGAATACGCGATACCTTTCCATCACGAAGCTTATTTTAAATTTACTTTTGAATATTCTTTAAAGGTAGGAAGTTCGAGATCCTTATGGGATACGATGGGAGAATGCGATTCCCATTTAATTCCAAGAGTTGGATCATTATACAAAATACCTTTCTCTGAATCTTTATGGTAGTAGTTGCTAACCTTGTATGTAAAAACCATATCATTTGTAAGAGCCTCAAAACCGTGTGCAAAACCCGGGGGAATCCATAGCATTTTGTTGTTTTCGGAAGAAAGCTCCACGGAATAGATATGACCATAGGTAGGGGAGTCCGGACGTATGTCAACAACTACATCGAGGGCTCTGCCGGAAGCAACCCGAACAAGTTTTCCTTGTGCATAAGGATGCTCCTGAAAATGAAGACCACGGATCACACCTTTTTTACTCACTGACTGATTATCCTGAACAAAATTCGCGTGGATACCATTGGCATTGAATTCCTTTAAATTAAAATACTCTAAAAAAATTCCCCTCTCGTCCCGGAAGATTGATGGTTCAAGGATTACTAATCCTTCGATTTCTGTAGCTGTAAATTTCATGCTTGGTTTACTCTCCGGATTCAGGTACCTTGTCTGTCAAGATTCGTGTACCGGAACAGAATTAGTACTTAACTTTTAAATATTTTCATTTTTATTTTATCCCATGAAGATAAATTACGTCTGGCTTCCTCGTCGTAATAACCATATCCGTAACCATATCCGTAACCATATCCGTAACCATATCCGTAGCCATACTTAAATCGTGATGTTTCAACGCCGTTTAAGACGACTGCCAGGTTCCGGATTTTATATTCATCTATAAGCTTGTTCAAATTCTGAATAAACATCCGCTTAGAATATTGTGCCCGGATAATATAAATTGGGTAATCGGCTCTTTGAATGACCTCAACACCATCCGTTACAATTCCGACGGGAGGAGTATCAATGATGATAATATCGTATCTCGATTTAAGGAAGTCCAGAAGTTCATTCATTCTTTGGCTAAGAATTAACTCGGATGGATTCGGTGGTATGGGACCCGCGGTAATGAAGTCAAGATTCTTCAGGTTGCTTTTATTTATACAGTTCTCTGCTGTATCGCGGCCAATAAGGATGGTACTCATACCCTGTATGTTTTCAACATTAAAACCCAAATGAATTTTTGGTTTTCTCATATCAAGGTCAATGATCACAACTTTTTTCTCAGAGAAAGCAATTACTCCTGCAAGGTTAATAGCAATAAAGGTTTTTCCTTCACCGGATATAGTCGAAGTAATGGCGATTACCTTTGGTCCGGGTTCGTTACTGATAAACTGAAGATTGGTTCTGACCGATCGGAAGGACTCCGAGATGGCTGATTTTGGGTTTTTGTCTACCAATAACTGTGAAACAGGGATCTCGCTTTTATATTTTGGAATGATTCCAAGCAGAGCCGCATCAGTGTACATATTAATCTCCTCAAGTGATGTAATCTCATTGTGGAAGAGATATCTGACAAAAATTATCATGAAACTGATGATAAATCCTATCAGTATGCTACCGGCAAGAATAAATTTTCTGTTTGGTGAAAGAGGTACTGGAGAGGGTTTCCCGTATTCAAGTATAATATTGTTTGTGACAATCCCAGCTCTCGTGATAGAAAACTCAACTTTCTTTTCAAGCAGAAGCTGGTAAAATTTTTCATTAACTATGAAAAGCCGGTTGAGTCTGGAAAGTTGAGCTTCCTGTGCAGGTAATTTTAAAAATGTCCTCTCAAAATCCTCAATCCGTTCATCCAGTGTACTTATTTTATTGATGACAGATTTGCGTCCATTATCTAAACTGAGGATGAGATTTTTCTTTTGAACCGCAATGTCTTTTTCCAATGAAAGGACTGCAGCATTTTCATCAGTGGCTAAAAATCTGAGGCTTGTTTTTTGGTCCTCAAGATTCTGAATCTTAGTCACCAGACCTTCAATGACATTATCTGTATAAGTGCCGGATAATAAGGGTAACAGATTTTCGGCATACTGATCATTGCTTATATCCCTTTCAAGTCTTTGCAATACCGCCAGCTGCAATTGCAGTTCTATACGTTGATCAATTAGTGTATTGATGTGCATCAACGCGTCCTCAGCATTTTGAACCGGACTGATAATCAGATTTTCTTTTTTAAATTGTTCTATTGAATTTTCCGATAATCGTAATTGTGTATCAATTCCAAGAACGGTTTCATTAATAAAATCCAGTGATTTGTCAGCTCCTTCTGATTTTCTCTCTCTGTCGTAACGGTCAAATTCATCAACGAGAGTATTTACAAAATCCGCTGCTTTTTGCGCATTGTGATCTTTGAAAGCGATTTTAACTGTTTGTGCACTCATGTTCATCATAATAACACTTACTTCCTGATAATATTTTTCTATCAGGACTTCCGGGTTATTAAAAACGAAGTAATATGGTTCGTCCTTAACCGTTGTTTCTAATTGATTCTTAATTTGATCGTAATCCAGAATAGTTACTTTCAATTTCAACCCGGGTATGGTGATCCATGTATTCACCGGAAAAACTCCGCTTTGTTTTGCGAATAAGGTGGAATATGAAAGATGGAACTTTTTTTCGCTTTCAAAATCAATAAAAAATCGTTTGTCGAAATAGGATGAATCTATAATCTGGTATTCTACACTAAAAGGTGATTTAGTGTACATCTCGTGATCGATGACCTTTCCATGGGCAAAATACCCGATGTCAACCGGCATTCGGTCCAGTACTCTGGCTATCATTAACCGTGAACGGAGTAATTCAATGTCGCCTGCAAACTGATTGGCCCCAAGTACATCAAGTGCCTGACTGTTCTGAATATTCAGGACTGCTCCGGCTGTATTCAATGTACCTATCTTTAACATCGATTGACTAAGGTAAATCGGGTGGGTGTAACGGAGATACACTACAGCAAAACTGAGGGAAATACTGAGGATAAGTATTAGCCATAAGAAATTCTTACGGGCAATTATCGAGAATAATTTAAAATCAAACTCTTCGTTCAGGTTCGATATTTTCTTTCTCCCCATAATCTTATTTCTGAACTATATTAATGACAAGTAAAACAGCGGTGATTATACCGACAATAGGAGTGATTTGCTGCCAGATTCTTTGCTTGTAGTTTGCGGCAGCCTCTACATAGATGATATCATTCGAAAGCACTGTTATCTCAGAATTTTTTAATCCGTCAAGGGTAGATACATCAACTAAATGTACCTGCGGATTTTTCAGATCACCTCTGACTATTTTAATCCGGTATGCCCGGCCATTATCCGGTATTCCGCCTGATAATGCCAGTGCTTCAAGAAGTGAAGTATTATCATTATGGAGTTCGACTACGGTTCCTGCACCACCATCACCCTGGAATACCAGAACATGCCTATTGGTTACTCTTAAAATGACAAAAGGTTCATTGTAATACTTTGCGAATTTTTTTTGTAAGAGGTCTTCTGCTTCACTGATGGTTAAGCCTTTCACATAGATCCTGCCGATAATTGGAAGTTTGACCTCGCCATTGGTTTCCACCAGATAGGTAATATTTGGAACTAATGCTGCCGGATTTACCCCGCCTGATGAAGTAATATCTACCAATTTAAAACCATCATTACTGAAAATATGCATCTCCAGACGGTCGTTCTCGACGATTTGATAGCTTGTTTTTTTTGCCCGCATTGAATCTGTTGCATAAGCATAGCCATCGGGCGACTGAAACATTCTGTTAGGAGCCAGAGTGCGGCAGGAGAAGAAAGAAATTGCAATAAATATAAAGAAGATATTCCTCATCGTTAAAATTATTGAACAAAAATAGAATAATTCGTCGAATAGAAACCGGCTTTTCTGCCTCATGTATTTTTCAATTAACAATTGATTCTGAGATTCATCTTGTTTGAGGCCATGGTCAACGGTTTCACACTATTTCCTATTCTCAACTGCCTAGTAATTCGCGGTAATAAATTTCAGTTTCCTTCACCAGACGGGTATAATGAAATCGCTCCTTCACAAGTTCCCAGCCCTTAAGGCTCATATTGCTGCGTAAGGTATCATCTTCTGTCAATCGAAGTAAGCTGCCTGAAAATTCTTCTTCACTAAAATTGTTAACTAAAAGAGCTGTCTCATTTGGTATCACTATGTTTTCAATCCCACCTACATGTGTAGACACGATGGGTTTGTTACCGGCTTGGGCTTCAATAAGACTTACAGGAGTGCCTTCATTAAGTGAGGTAAGGGCAATCAGATCCAGTCCGGAAACGGCGACGTCAATTTCATGAATCCAACTGCAAAAGGTAATCACGGCTTTTCTGTTTTCTGTCGGGAAATAAGTGAAATCTAATTGCAAGTCAGAACATAACTGTAATAGTAAATTGCGGTCCTGACCATCACCAATCAAAAAAAATCTGACTTTTTTATTCGTCTTTTTTAAAAGTAATGCGGCTGAACGAAGAAATAGCTTCTGGTTCTTAACCGGTACAAGTCTGCCGATAATTCCTATTGCAATTTCATCGTCTTCAATGTAGTATTTGTCTCTGAAAGTCTTTCGTTTTTCGATTATGTTTTGCTGAAATCTTGACAAATCAAATCCCAATTGTATGACTCTTATATTATCCGCTTTGCAGACGTGATAGGTTCTTGAAAGTTCAAACTTTTGTTTCTCACTGATGGCTATAATTCCGGATGTCTTTCTTGCAAGGTATCTTTCAATTCGGATAAACATTTTTGTTTTCCATCGATTGAAATAGGAATGAAATACATGGCCATGAAAAGTGTGTACGATGACCGGCACTTTTTCATGTATCGCTGCCAGTCGTCCCAATGTTCCTGCCTTTGCAGCATGGGTGTGTACAATATCAGGTTTAAATTCTCTGATAATCCTTCTTAGTTTAACATAGGTGAAAAGATCCTGGAATGGATTTATACTTCGTTTCATCTCCGGGACAAGAATAAAGTGCAAACCAAGATCATGCACAATAAAATCAGAACTCTCTTCTGAATTTTGTTTTGCTCCGGCAATGAGAAGGGTCTCAAATTCCGCTGACAGATATTTTGTCAGAAGGGCAACATTAAAAGTAGGACCGCCCAAATTCAGACGATTTATTATACGTAAAACACGCGGCACAAAGTGGAAGATTATTCCCGCAAATATAAACGAAGTATTAGTCCTGAAAAGGCTTAATGGGTCATTCCGCTATTGTGATGGGTGAACCACCTGAATTGTATGATGAAAATTTTGAAATTTGCAGACCTTACTCATTCTTCAGATTGTCTTTACCGGCTTCCGGCCTGGAATTAATGTTCTGACTATTAAGTATATTGTGAAATGCTTGACCATTAATGAGATATGATTCTCAGGCATCCTTTTAAAATGTAAAAAATGTGTATCTTCGCCGACCTAAAAAACTAAAATTATTATGAACAAAAAAGTATTGTTGCTCGCCGTATCGTTCAGTGTTGCAACCCTTTTCTCCTGCAACGGACAAAAAGGCCAAAAAACTGTCAGTCTGAAAAATTCCGCTGACTCAGTATCCTATGGAATAGGGATGTCTATCGGTGCCAACATGAAAAAAGATGGTTTAGATTCATTGAATCTGGATATCCTTAAATTGGCTATGGAAGCGGCTATCAAAGGTGATAGTATGGTGATGACTACCGAACAATCTCAAGCTGCGATCCAGAATTACCTGGGCAAGAAGCAGGAAGCCAAAGCATCAGCTGTTGGTGAAGCCGGAAAGAAATTCCTTGAAGAGAATAAGAAAAAACCGGGGGTAAAAGTATTACCTGATGGTTTACAATATCAGGTAATCACTGAAGGTACAGGACCAATGCCTACGGCGGAAGATACTGTCGTGACTCATTACCATGGAACATTGATAGATGGTACTGTATTCGACAGCTCTGTTGACCGTGGGGAACCTGCTGAATTCCCGGTAGGGGCGGTGATACGCGGATGGACTGAAGCACTTCAGATGATGAAAGTAGGTTCGAAGTGGAAACTATTTATCCCTTCTGATCTGGCTTATGGTGATCGTCAGGCAGGACCAACTATTTTACCTAATTCTACATTAGTATTTGAAGTTGAACTAATCTCTATTAAGGGAAAGTAATACAATTTATGTGAATGATTTTTGAAAGGGCCCGCTTTGCGAGGCCCTTTTTTTGTGTTTTTCTTGTGGATTTGGAATTCCATAAGTTTTCTTTAAAAATTATTGTGTTGAAAAAGAATGAATTAAGTGAATTGTTGGTATTTATTTAGTACTATGTATTGCATGGTATTAGTTTATGAACATATCTTTGCATAACAATAGTAAGGGTATTACACAGTACTATAAATATTCTAAAGAACGATTTTTAATACCAACAAATAACTCAATCCAGATGAAAAACAAACTCTTCCTTGCAGCATTGATAATCTCCATGTCTGCCTGTGCTTACTCCGTAAATGGAGAAGCTGCGATTAACAATTCAAACACCGATGCATTAGAAAACTTTTATGGATTAGTAATCAATAGTCCGGCAAATGTGATTTTAGAACAAGGAGAAAAATCCTCAATTCGCTTTGAGGGTGAGGTAAAGGACTTAAAAAAGATTTCGACGAATATTGAAAATGGGAATCTGATCATCTCTGGTACGAATAATAAACCAATCACTATTTACCTCACCATTGGAGAAATAAATCTGATTGAGGTGAACGGCAGTGCAAGAGTTCTTGCATCCGGGGCTATCAATACTGATCTGCTTCTGTTGAAAGTAAACGGAAACGGGAGCATCCGTATGGATGTGCGCAGCCTTTCGCTTGGAATGGTAGTGAAAGGTGCCGGAAAGATACATGCCTCAGGAAGCACCGGCAGCAGCTTCACCCGTATTTACGGAGAGGGCAAAGTGTTCTCCGAGGAACTGGATTCTTTCTATGCTACCGAAGAAGTAAATGATGGTAAGCAAGCCTATCGTTCACAAGTTCGCAAGAGCGAATCAATTCGCCCTCCATTAAATCTACACAATTAAAAATACTATCACGAATACGAGAGCAAAACATCCAACTTACCTTCTAAATTAAAAAAAGCCATGAGCAGTAACCTTGAAAATACCCAGGCTCAGATGCGTAAAGGGGTCCTTGAGTTTTGCATTCTCTCTATTTTGTCACATGAGGAAGTGTATCCATCCGATATTATTGAGCGCATGAAGCAATCAAGATTGATCGTTGTGGAAGGAACATTATATCCATTACTGACACGATTAAAGAATGCAGGATTACTACAATACCGTTGGGAAGAAAGTAAATCAGGACCTCCCCGTAAATATTATTCTCTGACACCACTGGGATCAAAATTCCTGGAAGAATTACGATTGACCTGGAACGAATTGGTCCAAACCGTGAACCTCACCACTCAAAAAACCAGCCATCATGAATAAGACAGTAACAGTCAATATAGGTGGAATAGTATTCCACATCGACGAAAATGCATACGACAGATTCAAGAAATACCTTGAATCAATTAAGAGTCATTTTACTCAATCGGAGGGTCGTGACGAAATCATGCAGGATATCGAATCCCGCATCGCGGAAATGTTTCAGGAGAAAATAAAAGACAGTAAAAACGTCATTACACTGGAAGATGTTGAACAGGTAACCACTCAAATGGGTAAACCCGAACAGTTTGGCGATGATGAAGAACAACTTTTGTCTGAAGACAAGGTGCATCCGCAGACATCACGCAAGAGACGCCTGTTCCGAAATCCTGATGATAAATTATTGGGCGGTGTTTGTTCTGGTATTTCTTCTTACTTCGATATTGATGCAGTCTGGATCCGACTGGCGTTCGCGGTTAGTTTTCTTGCCTTTGGTTCTGGAGTTTTCCTTTACATCATCTTGTGGATCATCATTCCTGAAGCTAAAACCACAGCCGATAAATTACAGATGAAAGGAGAGCAGGTTAACATATCCAACATTGAAAAAAATGTAAAGGAAGAACAGGAAAAAAGCCGCGTCGCAGATTCAGGTAAGGATACCGGTAAAAGAGCCGGAACTGTAGTTGGAAGAATTTTTGAAGGGATCGGAGAAATCTTTAAGTTCTTTTTCATGGCCCTTGGAAAACTGATTGCTATCTTTTTTCTTTTTATCGGATTGGTCGTTGTCTTTTCTATGGTGATGTCCGCCTTTGCTTTTATAGGCCTGCCCGGTACTCAATACCCCCAGATATGGCGACTTATTTTTGACACATCTTCGCAATTCTCATTTGCATACATAGGTATATTATTGCTTGTAGGCATACCTTTTCTTATGCTTGCATATTTAGGTGCAAGAAATCTTTTCAACATAAGGAAAGGCACACGTGTAGTTGGGTTAACCGCATTAGGTTTATGGTTGATAGGATTAGTAATATGTTTATTTGTGGGAGTAAAGGTAGCTGCCAATTTTAAGGAAGGAGATAATGTACGTAACAGTATGCCGCTCATCCAACCAACGCAACAGAAGGTGATACTTGAAATGACTCATTCCGCAAACGAAGAGAAGGACTACGGTAGTGGATTTGGCAAGAACTGGAAGTCAGATTTTGATGTGACACTCACTGATGATCAGTTTATATCAAAAAACTTAAGTGTTGATATCGTTAGGAGCCGGACTGATTCTTTTGAACTGGTGGAAATTTTCTACGCCAGAGGAAGCTCTAAGAAATCAGCATTGGAGAACGCGTCGAGGATCAAGTATACTTATATTCAACGAGATTCTGTGATCAGTCTTGCCCGTTTCTTTTCAGTTGAAAGATTAGATAATTACCGGGCACAAAAGGTTCAGATATTGTTGAAAGTGCCTGTCGGCGGAGAGGTGTATCTTGACAAGAGTTTGGATTCTTACATATATGATATTGATAATGTACAGAACATTTTAGATAGAGACATGCTCGAACGTACCTGGAAGATGACCGGCAGGGGATTAACATGTGTGGATTGTGACGGCTCGGAATCATCTGTTGATGGAGAACGAATTCAGTTCTATGATGATGAAGATGGCAGCCATATCCGTATTGATGAAAGCGGGGTACATATCTCAGGGCCCGATGGTGAAAAGGTGGCTATTGACAGTAACGGCGTAATTATCCGTGACGGAAAGCGTACCAAAGTAAAAATTGATACAAAGGGACTACATGCTCCACCTGCTCCTGAACCGCCTTCGATGAAACTATTACCATAATACAATTTCGTACAGCTTGATTGGTTTTTTGCTTGTATGTTCACCCGCCTCAAAAGAGGCGGGTTTTTTTATTAAATAATTTTATCATTTGTGTAAAACCAAATAAAAGTTTTCACACATTTGAAAAGAACAGATTTGATTGTGTTGCAATCATAGTGTTTTGATTATCTGATAATCATAAAAATCTTATTTATACGCTAAAAATGAAGATTGTTAATAAAAATTCTGTTTTCTTGAAAAGTAATTTCTACCACGTAAATAGACTGCGTTCATCCGGTGTATCTTTGTGTAAGATTAGATGGCAGTAAAGGCACCTAAATACAGTTTGATAAGCGGTTTCGTATTGATCAATTAATCCGGCAAAAGATGCCAAAATCATTTTCTGAATTCACTCACTAAAAACTAATAAAAAAATGGCAACAGCAGAAGTTAAAGAACCCAAAGAAAAGGAATCAAAAGAAAAAGAATCAGTAAGAGAAAATGCGAAGGAAAAATTAAAAGCATTGCAGCTTACTATCGAGAAAATTGAAAAGGCCTACGGAAAAGGAACAATCATGAAATTAGGCGGTGATGCCGTCGAACAAATTGCATCAATTTCTACCGGATCTATCTCCCTTGACAATGCATTAGGCATAGGCGGTTTGCCGGTAGGTCGTGTTGTTGAGATCTATGGTCCTGAATCCTCAGGTAAGACAACCCTCGCTTTGCATGCAATTGCCAACGTACAGAAGAACGGTGGGATTGCAGCCTTTATCGATGCTGAACACGCCTTTGATAGCTTGTATGCACAGAAGCTTGGAGTTGATCTTGAGAATTTACTAATCTCTCAGCCTGATAATGGTGAGCAGGCACTTGAAATTACCGAGAATCTGATCCGTTCAGGAGCCATCGATATAATCGTTATTGACTCTGTTGCAGCTCTAACTCCGCGAAGTGAAATAGAAGGGGAGATGGGTGACAGTAAAATGGGATTACAGGCTCGTTTGATGTCTCAGGCTCTTCGTAAGCTCACGGCTTCAATCAGTCGTACAGGTTGCTGCTGTATTTTCATAAACCAGTTACGTGAAAAAATTGGTGTGATGTTCGGTAATCCTGAAACAACAACAGGAGGTAATGCACTCAAGTTTTATTCTTCCGTCCGTCTTGATATCAGAAGGATCGGACAGATTAAAGACGGAGATGCCATAGTCGGTAACAGGACGCGGGTGAAGATCGTTAAGAATAAGGTCGCGCCTCCATTCCGCCTGGCTGAATTTGATATCATGTACGGAGAAGGGATTTCCAAAGTAGGGGAGATTGTCGATCTGGGTGTAGATAAAAACATCATCAAGAAATCCGGTTCATGGTTCAGTTATAATGAGACGAAACTCGGACAGGGTCGTGATTCAGTAAAGCAGTTATTGCTGGATAATCCTGAATTGGCAGATGAACTGGAAGCTAAAATTCGTCAGGCTATTTCTGATGCTGCACTGGCTGTCTGATAGATAAATCCATCAAGCAGGATTTCTAAATCGAAATACGCGAAACCTACTCGGGATTTTCTTACACCGCCCAAATTTTTCGGGAAATGAAATAGGCTCGGTATAAATTGTAATTTAGTGCCATCAAAAATACCCGGATCGGATCAGGTATTTTTGGTGGTTTTTTTATACTTATGAAATCAAAAAAGTCAGTACTTCTTAAGCTCAGCCTGTTTGGAATAGTTATACTTTTTTTTGCTTCCTGTAAGCAGAAGTCGGATGGTGAACAGAAAAATGTTCCATCAGATTCTATTGTTTCGGAAAATCTGTTAGTAAAACTCAATAAGAGAATTGAATCCGATCCCAATGATGCTGACGCTTATTATTCCCGTAGCCGGTACTTTTTACAAAAAGAAATATTGCAGCAAGCTTTTAACGATGCTTCTAAAGCTACGCTGATAGATTCAACACGTCCTGAGTATTTTTTATTATTGGCTGACATCAGTTTTCGTGGTTTGCAGATACAGAAGTCGGTGAAAGCCTATGAGAAATGCCTGCAACTCGATCCGCGAAATGTGGAAGCAAATCTGAAGCTTGGTGAATTATTTATGTACCTCAAGGCTTATCCCAAAGCCATAAACTATGCGAATGAAGCCTTGCGCATTGATAGTAAGCGCTCAAAAGCCTATTTCATTAAGGGATTTGTCTACAAAGAGTCCGGCGATACTGCGAGGGCCATTTCAAGTTTTACCACCGTCGTTGAAATTGATCCGGAAAGTTATGATGCCTACATTCAGCTGGGTTTGCTTCATGCGGCAAAGGGAGATGATCTGGCGATACAGTATTATTCTAATGCATTGCGAATCCGTCCTTCGAGCGAAGAAGCTTTATATAACCGTGGACTATATTATCAGGAGGACAATAAATTTGATAAAGCAACCGAAGACTACCGGGAAATTCTATCAAAAAATAAAAGCTACGCGCCCGCATATTACAACCTGGGATTTATTGCCCTGGTAAACGAAGAAAATTATGCGGAGGCTATTAAGCAATTTACTTCCGCAATCAATGCGGATCAGAATTACGTAGAAGCTTTTTACAATAGAGGCCTGGCTTATGAATATTCCGGTGATAAAGATTCAGCAATTAAAGATTACCGCAGTGCATTAGCTATTTTTCCAAATTATGGATTGGCCAAGGAAAGATTAATCGAAATAGGGAAGTAGCTTAACTTGTCAGAATTCTTGTGTATGTTCCTCAGAAAACTAGTTTATTCTTTTTTACCTCCTGTAGTCTTGTCATTTCTCAGAAAGATTAAAAGATCTTTTGGTCAAAGACAAGAAAATTTATCAATGAAAGGGAGTGATGGCAATACTCAAGCCCTTGAGCTGTATTGGGATGAAGAGTTTGCAAAAGGATTAGATACCTGGGGTCTTGACAATACCTGGAATGAAATTCAACTATTGCTGGTAAATTGTTCCGGAAAAATTTTAGACATTGCCTGTGGTACCGGAAAAACTATGGAGATTTTAAGTCGTTATCCTAAACTTGACATCATCGGATGTGACATTTCTGATTTTCTCTTAAAAAAAGCCGAGGAAAAGGGGATTCACCCGGACAAATTAGTTGTCACCGATGCCACTAAAATGTCTTTTTCAGATGACAGTTTCAATTACGCATATTCCATAGGTTCACTTGAACATTTTACTGAAGAGGGGATACTGAGTTTCGTGAAAGAAGCACACAGAGTTACCCGCTATGCAAGTTTTCACATGGTACCATGCTCCAGGAATAACGAAGATAACGGCTGGATTTCTCCGCATCAGAGTTATTTTAATAATTCCATAGAGTGGTGGATGAGCAAATATGAAACCGTTTATAAAACAGTTTTTCCAATCAGATCAAAATGGACCGA
>CAYHFJ010000061.1:0-16741 GCA_964355885.1 uncultured Flavobacteriales bacterium | reverse complement strand
TCCATATTCAATTGTATACCAATGGTCAATTTTTAAATTCTTCAATAAAGAAGCAAAATGGATTGATCAGACGACCCAATATAGCAAGAGCAGAATTAATCTATACAGGAATTAAAAAAATTCGTGCACAGTTGACAACTCAATTCGTTGAAGACCGTGAAGATGTGTTCTATGATACACAGATTAAACCACAAGGTGCCTTAAATACCATTTCTGTCGAAAAATATGTCTTGCTTGATTTCACCCTTAGCTACACTCTTGGCAAATATGTACAATTCAGTACACGTCTTGAAAATTTGCTTAATGAGCATTATTCTGAAATCAGGGGCTTTAGCACAAGAGGACGAGGTGTTTATTTCAAGGTAACATATCAACTTTAGAAAGAAAAAATTATTAATTTTGATGAAAATCAATAATGCTATTATGAAAGCACAGAACAGCTCCGGAAATATTCTACTCATTGCCTTAGGATTAATCCTTTTCGCCGCGCTTACCCGACTCCTGCCCCACCCTTACAATTTTACAGCTGTGGGTGCGATGGCCTTGTTTTCCGGCGTGACATTCAGAAACCGAAAGTGGTCCTATCTACTCCCATTTACTGTCTTGTTTCTCACCGATCTGGTACTTGGTCTTCATTTCTCAATGCTTCCCGTTTATGCTTGTATTGCATTCACCGTCTGGCTTGGAACTAGAGTTAAAGGTCAACCAAGTGCCATTAACATTGGTATCCTTTCAATCACTTCGTCAAGTATATTTTTCCTGATTACCAATCTACCTTTTTGGTACGCTGACCTGAGTCTTTATCCATTGACCTTGGAAGGAACACTTACAAGCTATACCATGGCCATACCCTTTTTTAAAAATCAACTCTTAGGCGATCTGATCTATAATGCGCTCATTTTTGGCATTTATCATTTCGTTGCTAAAAGTGAAAAAGTAAAGTTGGCTTAATTGGCAACACAAAATAAGCCCAGCCTTACGGGGCTGGGCTTTATTTTTCAACCTTACGGGGTTGATCTGTTTAATCAATCTTACGGGATTGCTGAAAATTTTAAATTTCTTTTTAATTGAACACACCTCTTTAACGCCCCGACTGAAGCAAAAGATCATCAATTGATTCGGAATCACTTACAATTGTAATATTCTGTTCCAATCACCGGTTTAAACAACATTTTGTCCAAGTAGGCAAAGCAAAAAACACTCTTTTTTGATGAATTTTAGCTTTATTTGAAATTCATTAGCCTATATATATCAAGCTTTTACATAATATTATTGAAATAAGGGTTTTGATAAAGCATTTTGTTCTTGTTCTCCATGAAAGGAGTAAGAACGATGAGACAAATCCAATTTCTTGCGACTTTATTTATCATTCTGCTTAGTATTCCGCCGGGATATGCTGCTTCTCCCCCATTGCTTGAATGGCAGAAGTGCCTTGGGGGCACCGGACAGGACATGCCTGTACATCTTATTAAAGGAAATGACGGTAATATCTACACTCTTGGAAGTACCGGATCGAATGATGGCGACATAGGTCAAAATCAAGGTTCACTGGACCTATGGTTAACCAAACAAGACTCATCAGGCAATCTTATCTGGGAAAAGACTTATGGCGGATCCAATATGGATATTGGAACAGGAATCGTTCAACTTAACGGAGGGGAATTCGTCATCGCAGGTTATACCGCGTCATCGAATGGCGATATTACAGGCAATCATGGAAATTTTGATGCCTGGATACTCAAGGTCGATTCACAAGGAAATATCCTTTGGCAAAAGACAATAGGTGGTTCACAGGTAGACCTTTGCTATCAATTAATTCAGCTGCAGGATGGAGGATTTCTACTTGGTGGCGGGACTTATTCAACTGATGGAGATGTGACAGGTCAACATGGAGATCAGGATTTCTGGCTGGTTAAATTGAATGGGTCAGGCGCAATCCAGTGGCAGAAAACAATCGGAGGAAGCGGTCTTGATGTATGTTATGCAATACAGGAAAACAATCTGGGAGAAATAATTGCCTGCGGTTCTACTAATTCTCTTGACGGGGATGTAACAGGTAACCGTGGGACTTACGATATTTTTGTAAATAAGCTAAGCCCTACCGGCATTCTTCTTTGGAGTAAATGCTATGGTGGTAGCCTCCAGGAATCCGCTTTGAGCATATCCACCGCTTCCACAGGTCAATATGTAGTTGCAGGTTATAGCAAGTCGGCAGATGGCGATGTTTCAGATAACACAGGATTCAATGATATTTGGATTTGCTTAATAGATGAATATGGAAATCTGATAAGAGAAAAAAACTTTGGTGGTACAGACGCGGATATTGCATACTCAGTGATTCACACAGCTGATGGAGGTTTTTTATTTACAGGAGGAACCAATTCAAACGATTTTGATATTCGATCAAATCGTGGAATGGAAGATGTACTCATGCTAAAAACCGATTGCAACTTGAATCTGGAATGGTCCCAAACTTATGGTGGGAGCGGGAATGACAGGCCATCCTGTGCAATTGAGAATACTGATGGGGGTTATTATGTTGCTGCATACACGTATAGTGCCGACGGTGACATAAGTGGAAACCATGGCACCTCCGATTTCTGGATTTTAAAAATGTCGTGTCGTGTTCCTGATGCAACATTCTTAAGTTCAACCGATAGTACCTGTACAAACGGATTAGTACAATTTACCAATACATCAAGTAATTCAACAAGATTCGTATGGTCATTAAATAATAACAACTTCTCTACAGACCTTGATCCTGCAACGCATCTCATACGAAGAGGAGTAAATATTATTCAACTGAAATCGGAAACCTGTTATTATTCTGATGTAGCTCATCGAACCGTCTATGTAAGTCTGCCACCGCAACCGCAAATAGCGAGTAGCAGCCCATATATTTGTTCGGGTTCTGTGATCAAATTGTTCAGTTCATCTTCAGGTGTCTGTCAATGGGGCAATGGCGTGACCAGCTCTTCGATCACTATCACTCAAGGTGGACTGTATGAACTCAGCTTGAGCAAAGGCGGTTGCACACGAACGGCGACGATTAATGTACCTGAGCATGCATCTCCCGTTTTCAATCTGGGAGCTGACACAAACTTGTGCAATGGTTCGAGTATTCTTCTCACTGCTCCGCAGAATATGATATCCTATGTATGGCAAGATGGTTCTACTCAGGGGGACTATCTTGTTACTATTTCGGGAACTTATGAAGTGACTATTTCAAATCAATATTGCTCCGCGAGTGATCAGGTAAATGTTAACATGATTAATTGCGGAGCACCAATTGCGAATTTTTCCTCAAGTTCCCAAATTCTCTGTGAGAATGGGCTTGTTAATTTCTATGATCTCTCCGGAAATGCCGATTCCTGGAATTGGAGCTTCCCGGGTGGACAGCCAGCAAATTCAAGCTTACAAAATCCGGTTATCACCTACTCTGTGCCTGGGACTTACGCGGTAATGCTGGAAGCAACAAATCAGTCAGGAAGCAATAATCTCATGCGAGTACAATTCATTGTAGTACACCCAAATCCTGTCAAACCTCTGATCACTGTCAACGGAAACCAACTCCGAAGTACACAAGCTGAAAATTATCAATGGTATTTCAATCAGGCACAGATTCAGGGAGCAAATGATATCCTAATCACGGCTCTGCAGAGTGGAAATTATCAGGTAGAAATTTCAGATGATAATCAGTGTCATTCCCTTTCTGATCCTGTTACGGTATTAATAACCGGTATCCCATCATTAAAAGCAAAGGGTTCCGGATTAAAAGTTTTTCCAAATCCAACTTATGGAGAAGTGAATATCCTGACAGATTTCAACCCGGATGAAGAAGCAGAGATCAGACTCTTTGATAACCACGCTTCGCTTATTTATTCCAATAGTATTAATCCTTTGAATGAGAAAGGAAATACAACATTGGATTTAACGCAATTGCCTCCCGGCACTTACTTCCTTGAATATAGAACTCAATCCGGTCAGGTCACCGGCTCAATACTCATCAAACAATAATTAACAATCTAAAAAAAGTTATCATGATTTACACAATTATTTTTATTCTGACGTACGCCTCAGCTATTTATTTTCTTGCACAGGAAAAGAAAGAAGACAAATCAACAAAAAGGCAAAGGAATTGATTCAGAAAATAACCGGTGTGCTATTTGTTTCCGCTAAGTAAAGAACCAAATAGGCCAGCAATACCTCTCGACTCTTCCTTCCCTCCACCCCACCGTGAAGCTGATATAATCCGATCGGCAAGTCGGGAAAATGGCAATGTCTGGAGGTAAACGATACCGGGGCCCGGTAAGTTTGGCGTAGAACAAACCTTCTCCGCCAAATAGCACATTGCGGACTAGGGCAACGAACTGGATATCATACAGAACACTCGGTTGAAAGGCAACGAGACAACCTGTATCGACACGCAAAGTCTCTTCAGCTTCTAAATTCTTATAGCTATTGAATTTTATCATGAATTTAAAAAGGTGTCGTGTGCGGCCTTTAGAATAGCAAAGGCGCCCTCACGGGTACCGGATTCCGCGTACGTACGCAATACAGGTTCTGTTCCCGAGGCTCTGATCAACAACCATTCATCATTCTTGTCATCAAAGAAATATTTATAACCATCGAGATCTTCGATTCTCTTTACCTTATACTTCCCAAAAGATTTATAAAAATTATTCGCGGTATTCTGTACAATCTTTGCTTTCACTTCTTCCTTCAGATGTAAATCTCCTCTTTCAAATGAAAATGCTCCAACAATATCATACACTTCTTTGATAAGATCAGGGAGCTTCTTTCCGCTCTTTGCCATGAACTCCCAGATAATAAGTCCCATCCATATTCCATCACGTTCAGGAATGTGACCTTTAATGGCTATTCCACCACTCTCTTCGCCACCAAGTAAAACATCCTCCTTTAACATGATCTCACAAATGTATTTGAAGCCAATTTTCACAGTCTCAAGCGGCAATCCATAATGCTTGCAAATTTTCTCCACTTTTGGAGTGGTAGAGAAGGCCGTGCACACCTTTCCGCTCATTCCTTTGTACTTAACCAGATAATGGATCAGTAATAAAATAATATGGTGAGAGTCAATAAAATTTCCATCGCCATCATACATACCTATTCGATCCGCATCACCATCAGTAACCAAGCCACAATCTATGTTCCTTCTCTCTTTGATTAAGGTACGAAACTCCGTCAGATTTTTATCGATAGGCTCGGGAGCTTGTCCATGAAATCCCGGATTATCTTCACAATGCAAAAAAGTAATATCAGGAAACAATTTACGCATAACATTCTGTCCCGCGCCAAACATGGCATCATAAGCAAGATTCAATCCTGAATTTCGAATGGCCTCCAGATCGAAATTTCGTTCAACATGAGAAATGTATTCTGCTTCAAGATCGACGAACGTGAGCAAGGTATTTGAATCCATTTCATCGGATGAAGCTCCTACATAATCTACAGAGCAGGAATCCGGAATCATATCTTCGATCTGTTGAACCTGAACAGGAGCTAATGGTCCACCAAAAAATCCTTTAAGTTTAAACCCGTTATAGGCCGGAGGATTATGTGAAGCTGTGATAATAATCCCCAAATCAGCTTTATGTTTCACAGTTCCCAATGATATCATCGGGGTTGAAACAAATCCCTTGGCAAGAAACACCCGAATTCCTTTCTGCAACAATACTTTGCTGACAGTTTCAGCAAAAAGAGCACCTGCGAAACGACAATCGTGACCGACAACAACGGAAGGTTGTTTCTTTTCTTTCAGTAACCAGTTAGCGGTTGCCTCAGTAACACGGGCAACGTTTTCAACTGTAAAATCCTGGGCAATTATAGCGCGCCATCCGTCTGTACCAAATTTAATCTTGCTCATAAGTTTGTGTTTTTACACTGATAAAAATCCGCTATTCATAGCGTACAAATTCAGTAAGTTGATTCCACTTCCATGTTTTCAATCCTTTAAGGTAGGCAGCAGATTGAGCGTCTACGATTTCCTGATTGTTAATTTTAGTTATGCGAAAATAAAATTCTTTTTCATTCAAAAAATCTGGAAGGGTCATGAAATCAACAAGAAGGTCAAATTCATGAATATCAGCACGGGGTAAAATATCAAGAGCCTCCTTTTCTGCATAAATTCTGAATGAAATTAGCTCTGTTTCAGTCCGGTCAAGAATCTTACGCCAGTTTTCATGAATTTCAACTGAGCTAACCGTTACTGTCTGTGCCTGAATAAAGTTAAGGATTTTGTCTCCACCCAGATTATAAAACACTTCTATGTTCTCATTTAAGAACAGCTGAAGAGACTTTAATAACCGTTCGGATTTAGCGGCAGTTTCACTACTGTCCTTCTCGTTATGTTCAATTTGATATTCAACCATTTTACAATCATAATCCGGAGGAACTGTTCTCTGGTTTACAATCAATTTCACCTCGTCCTTTAAAGCCAGAGCCTCTTTAATGTTGGTGATCTTTTTTTCACCCACCTGAACGACATTGAAAAAATAATACTTGCTCTTCAACACTTCATAAAATGAAATGTTGCAATTGCCATTTGCATTTGAGGGGATGTAGGAAACTCTGAATAAACTATCAAGAGGCTCGTACTCTACAAATCCATACGAGACATCCTCTCCCTTTGTTGTTCTACTGGAAAAATAGAAACCAACGGTTTTTAAATCACCTTTTCTTTTATCAAGATCCCACAATTCATAGATAAACAATTGTCTGGCGCGAATAAAATCATCTCCACTTGATACTTCAAGTCGCTTTAAAGAACTTGGTTTGATTTGAATCGTTTTCTCAGGAGAATCCCACAAAGGAACTCTTCCGGACATTATCTCATTATACACCAGCATCGGTAATTCATTCACAATATTATAACCTAAAGTGTCGACCTGATCCTGCTTACTTAAAAATAGTAATACCGGTGATTGCACGGCTAATGTAGCCATTCCGGGTATTATCAAATGAAGGAATAAGACAGATAAAATATAGTTCTTCATTTCAGGATTTTATTCCTCTGGAATTTAAAGCACGTTGAAATTTCCTCGCATTGATAAGGTGTTGAAGGTAATTACTTGCGAAATTATGATAGCCACTGAAATCCTCCTTTGCACAAAAATACATATAAGAATGCTTTGAATAATTTAAAACAGCATCGATCGATGAGTTTGTAGGAAGACAAATTGGTCCTGGTGGCAAGCCATTGTATTTATAGGTATTGTATGGCGAATCAATTTCTTTGTAAACACTAAGCACACGTTTGATACTATAGTCTCCTAAGGCATAAACCAAAGTGGGATCCGCTTCAAGCTTCCAATTTTTCTTCAACCGGTTAATATAAACGCCTGCAATGACAGGCTTTTCATCTGACCGATTTGATTCCTGTTGGACAATAGAGGCCAATACTGAAACTTCTAATGGAGTAAATTCTAACAAACGGGCTTTCTCAACTCTACCGGGGGTCCAGAATTTTTTATATTCCTTGTGCATTTTTTTTAAAAACTGATCCGCGGAGGTATTCCAATACATTTCATAGGTGTTTGGAATAAACAGACAAAGGATATTCTCAGTGGTAAATCCCAACTCACGGACATAATCCGCGTCATTCATTAAATTTTTAATTGCCATGGGGCTGGCTTCAATTTGCTCTCCTATTCTTTCCGCTAACTGTTCCTTAGTTCTGATGTTATTAAATACAACATTTAAAGGGGTCTGTCTGCCTGAACGTAACAAGGAAATAAGTGCCTTGTTATTCATACCATTCTTCAGCAAGTACCGACCGGGCTTGACATTCTTGTCATACTTTAATTGTCTGGCTGTAAATAAAAAAGAACTTTCATCAAGAAGCAATTTCTTATCGTCCAGGATTTGAATAACATCATCAATATCTGAGCCGGTTGGTATGTACAGGTAAAGTGGACCTGATACAGTTAACTTCACATTGGGAGAGAAGACCTTAAGGTAAATTTTCCAGCCAAATATAAGTGATATAAGAGACAGCAGGCCCACTGTGATCCAAAGTCCTCTCTTAATACTCTTCTTGCTTGATCCCATATATAATATTCACGAAAATAGATCGCATTTTCATCAAACGGTAACTTTGCGTTAATTATTTCTCAACAATCAGAATGCTTCTTTACAGCAAAAAAAAAATGAAGACTTGTATAGTATCTCACGATTCTGAGCATATCTGGAAGGAATGTAAGTCGACTCTTGATTATCTCGATTTTACGATCCTGCAGGAAAATTCTGAACGAAAAAGTATGTCTGCCAGAAACAACATGGCTCAACAAGCTGATACGATACTGCTTGACCTTAGCATACATGAATATCCGGATCTCGTAATTCTTTCTGTCGATGCAGTGAAAAATGACAGCCATGATGGAATGCTTTCAACCAACTTTCCTGTTGAAATAATTTTTATAAGACAACTACTAAAAACCTTCCAAACGTCACCAGATGATAATTCATTTAAAATCAGACATGAAGATTATCTTGACTATTAAAACATCGTTCTGCTTCTATTCAGTAAAAAGACTTCTATTATTCTGATTTTCAGCAACTTATTAATTAACCTTTTGTTCACATGGCGTTAATTTAGAGTTTACATAGTGAAGGTACTTTTGGTAAAAGGAAAGAAAATGAATCAAAACCTAAAAGTACTAGTCGTAGATGATGAACCGGATGTTGTTGAGATTCTGTCGTATAATTTGAAGAAAGAAAAATATGTTGTTTTTCAAGCCTACAACGGTAAGCAGTGTCTCGAATCAGCAATGTTAAACCATCCTGACATAATTATTATGGATATCAGAATGCCGGAAATGTCCGGAATTGAAACCTGCCGGGCGATTCGTCAGAATGAAAAATTAAAAGACATCCCTATCCTCTTCTTAACAGCCGATTCGGATGAATATACTACAATGAGTGCAATGGAGGCAGGCGGGGATCACTTCATTACCAAACCAATCAGACCGGCCTTATTAATAGGAATGATTAAAGAACTAATCAAATAACTTATTATATCATGGAGAACCCGGATTTATTGCTTGTTTCAGAACCTTCTCAGGAGATAAATTTACTTAGTGAAGCACTATCTTCAAAGGGATTTGAAGTCAAAGTATTGACTCAATTTTCTGATTCAATGCAATATATTATTGACAAAAATCCGGGAATAGTGCTTCTGGACACCTTGCATAAGAATGTTGCATGCTTTGAGCTCTGCTTCCTGATCAAGTCGAATGTTCTTACCAGAAACATGCAGGTTTTGATTCTTTCGGATGATCAGGATGAGACTACAGAGATTGCCGCATTTTCTGCCGGAGCAGATGATTTTATCAGACGGCCTCTCAGACCACAGGCAGTATTGCAAAGAATTCTTACCAGGTTAAATTCTAACAATCAGGTGATTTCCATAAAACCCAACAATCAACCAAACACACGGTTGAGAATAGATAAGGAATCCTATACTGTTTATTTGAATCAGGAACTCGTGCATGTTTCCAAAAAAGAGTTTGACCTTCTGCACCTGCTTGTCAGTCAGTCAGGAAAGGTTTTTACCCGTGATGAAATTTTTGACCGGGTATGGAAACGGAAACCCTCCGAAAACGATCGCACTATCGATGTGCATATTAGAAGAATCCGCAAGAAGATAGGAAATCATTTTATCAGCACACAGAAAGGAATAGGATACCGTTTTAATATTTAATTGCATCATAAAAACAGAAACAAGTCAGAGCGTAATCATTAAACCCTTACCTTTACAGTTAACCAAAAATTAACAAAAGAAATGAAAAAAATATTATCAATCTTTTTCGCTGCCACTTTTTTGATGGCTTGCGGAAACCAAACTGATGAGAAGAACAATGCATCAGAAAACAAGAGTGAAAGTTTAAACATTCTTATAAAAGGTTCCGACACAGTTCTTCCTCTCACTCAAAAGCTTGCAGAAGAATATATGAAGAAAAATAAAAACGCGAACATTACTGTTGTAGGCGGAGGTTCCGGAGTCGGGTTGGCTGCCCTAATGGATGCGACAACAGATATTGCGATGTCCTCACGCTCACTGAAACAAGATGAAAAGCTAAAATTAAAACAGAGCAATAAAGTTATTGAAGAACTAATAATTGCCAATGATGCACTCTCTGTTATCGTTAATAATGAAAATCCTGTCAAGCAACTCACTAGAGAACAAATTGAAGGCATATTTACAGGGAAAATAAAAAACTGGAAAGAAGTTGGTGGAGACAATGCCAAAATAATATATTATTCAAGAGAAACCAGTTCCGGTACTTATGAATTCTTCCGTGAACATGTATTGGACAAGAAAAATTTCGGAAATGACGCTTTATTAATGCCGGCTACAGGTGCCATTGTTCAATCAGTAAGTCAGACAAAAGGGGCAATTGGGTATGTTGGACTTGCTTATGAAACAAAAGAAGTTTCTACTTTAAATGTATCTTATGACGGGGGTGCTACTTATGTAACTCCCAGTGTCACTGCTGCTCAGGACAAGACATATCCGATCTCCCGTCCGCTTTTTTATTACTTTGACAAAGGGATGGAAGCGAAAATTCGTCCATTTTTGGATTTTGCACTTTCCCCTGAAGGTCAGGCAATAGTACTTGAAGTTGGTTATGTTCCATTGGTAAAATAGTTTTAACAAGTAATTTTTTCAAATCAAAATTAGAAGAGAACAGCCTTTTTGGAAAGCAGAAAGGCTGTTCCGATTTTAAATCGTTTACAAATCAGTAACATTAAGGTAAAGAAATGTTCAGTATACGTTAACAAACAGATAATATTGACAAGGTAGTTTTGCATAAACTAAATCAAAACTATTAACATGAAAAAATTATTACTTCTTCTTGTAGCTGCAGCATCGCTGATGATATTCAGAGTGAGTGCTCAGTCAATTATCACAGTTTCCGGGGATATCTCTTCAAACACAAACTGGACAAACAATAACATCTATTTACTCAGTGGGTTTGTATATGTAACAAACAATGCTGAGTTAACAATTCAGGAAGGTACAATTATCAAAGGTGACAAGGCAGCCAAAGGAAGTCTCATCGTCACAAGGGGCTCAAAGCTATGGGCTGATGGTTCTGCATCATTACCAATAGTATTTACGTCGAATGAGCCAGCCGGATTAAGAAGCTATGGCGATTGGGGTGGATTAATCATTTGTGGTAATGCACCGATAAATGATCCTGCCGGAGAAAAGGTTATTGAAGGTGGTGTAGATGCTACTAAAGGATTATATGGTGGAAATAACCCTACAGACAATTCAGGCATACTTCGTTTTGTCAGGATTGAATTTCCGGGAATCGCATTCCTTCCAAACAATGAAATTAACGGATTAACACTCGGTGGCGTTGGATCAGGAACTATCATTGATTATGTTATGGTGAGTTATTCCGGTGATGATTCGTATGAGTGCTTCGGAGGGACTGTAAATATGAAACATGTCGTTGCTTTCCGTGCGCTGGATGATGATTTTGATACAGATTTTGGATTCCAGGGAAAATCTCAGTTTCTGGTAAGTCTTCGCGATTCAAACATTGCCGACATCTCCGGATCTAACGGTTTCGAATCTGATAATGATGGAACCGGATCAACTAATACACCACTTACCCAGCCGATCTATTCAAATGTAACAATAGTTGGCCCTATGATTGATGCCGGAACTACCATCAACAGTAACTACAAAAGAGGTGCTCATCT
Organism: uncultured Flavobacteriales bacterium; assembly: GCA_964355885.1. GTDB lineage: Bacteria > Bacteroidota > Bacteroidia > AKYH767-A > 2013-40CM-41-45 > QQVM01. The sequence goes on along the minus strand of CAYHFJ010000061.1, from coordinate 5,005 downwards.
AAGACGCAGTGTTAAAACTTCAATTTTTAATTCCGCGGTATCCGGCTTTCCAATTGGACTCATCATTGATGGAGCAAACTGTGAAGCTAATGCCACAAATAACGATCTGCAATATCAGAATAACATAATTGCCGGATGCACAACACCACTGACTGTTGCAAGTGGCAGTACCTGGGATATCACAACCTGGTTCAATCAAATGTCTTTCAATAATTCAATCTTACCAAATAGTACTGATCTGCAATTGACAAATCCATACAACTATGACAACCCATCATTTATGCCTTTAGCAGGAAGTCCATTACTGTCGAATTCAAGCTTTGGTTCCGCTTACCTGTCGGATCCGTTTTTTGATGTGGTCAGCTACTGCGGAGCTTTTGGTGCTACAGACTGGACAGCAGGTTGGGCAAATTTTGATTGCCAGAACACGGATTATTTACTTACCGGAATTGCTGAAAATTCAGTTGTACGCAATGTCAGTGTCTATCCAAATCCTGTTAATTCAATATCCGCTGTAACATTCCAAATGACCAAATCAGGTTATACTAAGATCAATCTCATGGATACTCAAGGAAAGTTGGTTCGCGAGGTTTATTCGGGATCACTTGAGGCGGGAAAACATAATATCGCAATTGGAGCGTCTGAACTGAAAGCAGGTTTTTATATTTTAAACATTGAAAATGAAGCCGGAATGTCAAATCACAGGCTGATGATTAAATAATAATCATCCATATCGCCATTCTTTTTCAAAGCCGGTGAAAGCCGGCTTTTTACGTTTACTTAATATAGGGTTAACACATGATTATTACTGTGTTTACATCCCCGTAATACTTTTGTGATATAAAGAATATAAACTAAAATAAACGTGAAACACAAAATAATCAGTTTATTGCTTACAATACTTTTTATTCTGTCCATTCAATTCACGCATGGAAGTGAACCAGCTGGAGGAACCATAACCGGAAAAGTAGTAGATAAAAATACCAACGAAACCCTGATCGGTGTCCCGGTGATGCTGGTAGCAACCAGCCTCGGTGCTGTGACAGACCTGGATGGAAATTACCGCATAGAAAACATACCTCCTGGAAATTATTCACTCGTGGTAAGATACATAGGCTATACGTCAAAAATAATCCCTGATTTAATTGTTAAATCAAAAGATGTCCTGAATGTTGACGTAACAATGGAAAACAGTAACCTTCAATTAAATGAAGTGACAATTACTGCAGATATGAAGAGGGAAAGTATTGGATCCATTTTGTTGATGCAGAAAAAAAGTGCCACGGTACAAGATGGAATTTCCTCTGAGTCCATAAAAAAGACTGCTGATAAAAATACAGGTGAAGTTATTCGTAGGGTTAGCGGTGCAAGTATTCAAGAAGGAAGATTTGTGATCATACGTGGTCTGAATGAGCGATATAACAGTGCAACACTAAACGGGGTTTCTCTTGCCAGTACAGAACCAGACCGGAAAGCATTTTCCTTTGATCTCTTTCCTTCATCACTACTTGATAATTTGATCATCGTAAAAACAGCTTCTCCGGAATTACAAGGTGATTTTGCAGGTGGTATACTTCAACTTAATACCAAAGATATCCCGGATCAGGGATTTTTAAGTTTCAGTGCGGGAAGTGGAATGAATTCCTTAAGCACATTTAAACCTTACAAAGATTATAAAGGTGGTAAGACGGATTGGTTGGGTCAAGATGATGGCACTCGGGCTATCCCTTCCGATTTCCCTTCTTCTCAAGACTTTAAAAAGGCTACTACTGCTTCAAAAATTGAAGCATCCAAATTGGTAGAGAATGATTGGGCAATTCAAGAACACAATAAATCACCTTTAAATCAATCCTATCAACTTTCATTCGGACAGAATAAAAAGGTCTTCAAAAACGATTTCGGAATTATCGGTGCACTTAGTTATTCTTCCTCGCAAAAGAGAACAGAAGTTGAACGAAGTGATTACGATTTTGATGGCTCCAAAAACTATAATTTTGCGGATGAGCAATACAAACAAAATACATTCTGGGGAGGTTTGCTAAATCTTACTTACAAATTGAATGACAACAACAAAATCAGTTTAAAGAATCTTTATAGTGTTAATGCGGAAGACCAGACAATCCTGAGGAGTGGTATTGACATCGAAAACCAACAATTTATTCAATCTTCAGCACTAAAATACACATCAACCAAATTCTATAATTCAATTCTGTCGGGTAGTCATTTTATGCCTTCATCTGCCATTAAGATAAATTGGTATGGCAGTGTGAATAAAACAGGTCAGTCGGTTCCCAACCTTAGGCGAATGTATTACTACAGGAATATTGATGAATCTTCAGAGGACACAACGATGTATGCTTATGTCCCATTTGGTAATGCTTCACCAAGTTACGCGGGAAAATTTTATTCAGACCTTCAGGAGACCATTTATAATGCGGAAGTGAATTTTTCCATTCCACTCTCTTTCATCGGAAAGGGTCATTCTATAAAAGTGGGATACAACGAACAATACAAGGATCGCGTATTTGATGCGAGAGTACTCGGTTATGTTGTAACAAATCCGGGCAAATTCAACTGGGCACTTTTAACTAAACCAATTGACTCCATTTTTGATCCAGCCAACATCGGCACTAAAGGTTTTCGTCTGGATGAAATTACAAATCCATCTGATCACTATACTGCCAGTTCAAACGTACATTCCGGATATATTCAATTTGAAAACTCCATTACGAGTAAGCTAAATCTTGTATGGGGTCTCAGAGTTGAAAACTTTATTCAAAAGCTTAATTCTTTTGGTTATAGCAATGACACAATAAAAGTGGCTACCAATTACATTGATGTTCTCCCCTCTCTGAATGCGAATTATTCATTGACAGAAAAATCAAATTTGCGCTTTGCCGTTTCAAAAACTGTCGCACGTCCGGAGTTCAGAGAACTGGCTCCTTTCAGTTTTTATGATTTCAGTACGGCTACATCCGTAGAAGGAAATGACTCTCTGAAAAGAACTGAAATATATAATGTGGATTTACGCTTTGAGACATTTCCAAATAACGGACAGATAGTATCCGTTTCTGTATTTTATAAAAAGTTCAAAAATCCCATCGAGCCTGTTGTAGAAAGTTCCGGTGCGGGTTCAAGAAAAATAAGTTTTCAAAATGCATCAGGGTCATATGTCTATGGAGTTGAATTTGAATGGAGAAAAAATCTGTCAATGTTGGAAAAAATAGTTGACTGGAAGCAATGGAGTAATCTGACGATTTATGGAAATGTAGCTCTCATGAAATCCCGGGTTGATAAATCAGATGATTTACGTGCCGGTACAGACAGGCCAATGCAAGGACAATCGCCTTATCTTATTAATGGCGGGATCACTTACAATGCGGTAAAAACAGGAATAGGATTCAATGTGATCTACAATAGAATTGGTAAAAGGATTTTCCAGGTTGGAAATTCAGGATACCTCAGTATTGAAGAAGCACCTAGAAATTTATTGGACTTTCAGGTAAGTAAGCGGGTTTTCCAAAAGGGTGAAATTAAGTTTACAGTAAGCGATATTCTAAATGAACCGGGAATATTCTACCAGGATCAGAATCAAAATGGACGATATGCCGCTGATATCGATTCCGGGATTTCTCATTACAATTATGGTGTAAATTATTCATTATCACTTTCTTATAAATTTTAATTTCAGAAATTTTTTACATTATTGATACAATTTGTTAACATTTAACATTGGCTTAATATTGGAGCTATGTTTAGGAAACATTACTCATGTTAATTTGCGGTAAACTTACATGCAGAAATGAAAAAACTACTCCTAATCCAATTCTTTTTTATGGGAATGATTGTGGCACATTCACAAGAACCCGAACTCAGTCCAATGGACACACTCACATCGAATGTGGCAGCAATTAATTCGAAACTGGAAGTGATGAAACGTTTAAAAATTTCAGGCTATATCCAGGCACAGTATCAGATTGCAGATTCTTCAGGTCAGGCATCTTTCGCGGGTGGTGATTTTAAAACCGGGACCGACAAACGATTTGCTGTCAGAAGAGGCCGTGTAAAATTTGCGTACGCCTCTCCAGCTGATGACAGAGGTGTTTCGACTTCACAGTATGTTCTTCAGTTTGATGTAACCGAAAAAGGACTTGCAATTAAAGATGCATATATTCTCCTGACAGATAAATGGTCGGGGTGGTTCCAGATAAAGGCAGGTATGTTCGACAGACCATTCGGGTATGATATTAGTTTTTCATCAAGCCTCCGTGAATCTCCTGAACGTGGAAGAATGTCACAAATAATTTTCCCCGGAGAAAGAGACCTGGGAGCAAGTATTGCCATTCAAGGCCATAAGACCAGCAATTGGAACTGGCTTCGTCTGGAAGGCGGGCTCTTCAACGGCATAGGAGCTCCGTCAGCAGGTGCAGATGCAAGTGACTTTGATAAGAAAAAAGATTTTATTGGCCGTCTCTCGATAAATCGTTCATCGGCTTCAGAGAAAATTAAATACGGTATTGGTGCGTCAATTTATAACGGAGGTTTTCGCGTAGACGCAGACACTATTTATTCCACAGCAACTGATGGAAACGGAACTAGAGGATTCAAAGTTGAAAATGGTTCATTCAAAGGAAAATATGCTGACAGAAATTATATTGGTGCGGATGCACAGTTAAGTGTTGCATGGTTGCCGGGAATAACTACTTTAAGAGGTGAATATATCCAGGGTGAACAAACCGGACTGAGTGATATTACCGGAAAGGCCAACTCTACAGCCAGCCCTAAAGCGGTGGTAACTTCACATGTTTACAAGCGTTCATTTAATGGAGCCTATTTCTACCTGACACAAAATATCGGCAATTCGCCTTTTCAGGCAGTAGTAAAATATGACTGGTATGATCCAAACACAGATGCTGAAGGAGATGACATTGGAAAATCCATTACAAGTGGTTATAAAGCATTTAACACAGCTGATCTTCGATACGATACATGGGGATTCGGACTT
>CAYHFJ010000060.1:0-16914 GCA_964355885.1 uncultured Flavobacteriales bacterium | reverse complement strand
AGGGAAATAAATTTCTATAACTTGTCCGGAGAAAAAATGATGCCGACACTAAGGCCCGAAAAGAAAAGCATGCGCGTCGATTGCAAAGTTTTTGCCAGGGGCATGTACCTGATCGAAGTCAGGTTGAAAAGCGGTAAAAAATATATGGACAGGATTGTATTACACTAAAAGTGAACAATTCAGGGATGGTGCGTTCAAAAAATTAAGAGGAGTGAGTCTGCTTCATTGTAAGGTTTTTATTGCGGCGCAATTGTTACGTCCAGCATTTCATCCCCACAGATTTCCGAAACGCGTTGAACTCCGTTTTTATAGCTTAATTCGAATCAACTCTTCGGAAGCAAAGCATCCTTAAAGTTTTGTTCTTGTTCTTTGGTACCCAGTACAAAAAGTTTTGCTCCCGGAAGCATGAGGGTATCAGGTGACGGGTTTATTATGTAGTCCCCATCAGATGTTTTAAGGCCAATAATATTGGCACCGGTACGGTTTCTGATTTCCAATTCACGCATTGATTTATTTTGCATTTCTATTGGAAGTCTGCTCAGGTGAATCTCTTCAAGGCGAATGTTGATGCGGCCGGTAATGTGATCAATGAATTCTAAAACATCGGGTTTTGTAACTAAAGCCGCCATGTGCGTACCGCCAATTTAATCCGGCATAATTACATTGTCCGCACCGGCTCGCTTGAGCTTATGTTCGGAAGAATCATCGGAAGCCCGGCTGATAATTTTCAACGTAGGATTTTTATCACGGGCTGTCAGGACTACAAACACATTGGCAGCATCATCGGGCAAGGCTGAAATTAGTGCCCGGGCATGTTCCAGCCTGCCTTGTAACAATACCTCATCATTTGTTGCATCACCGGCGACGTAAAGGATTCCGGGTTCGCCGCGCAATTTTTTAAGTATTTCCTCATTGGATTCGATCACCACGAATTTTACATTGCCTGTTTTGAGTTGCTCACAAGCTTGTTTCCCATTTCGGCCATAACCGCATACGATTACATGGTCTTTTAATTTTAGAATTTCCTGGATCACGCGGTAGTTTTTAAAATAGAGTTGAAATTCACCTTCGATTACATATCTTGTAATTACAGAAATCGCATAAGCAAATGTACCAATACTGAATATAATCAGAAAGGATGTGAATATTTTTCCGGCAGCATCCAGTTCGTGTACTTCCCTATAGCCAACCGTTGCGACAGTAATTACTGTCATAAAAACAGCGTCAAGGAAACTGTAGTGCTCAATAAAATAAAAACCGATTACGCCTGTCAGCAATACAGTCGTGACCAAAACTATGGCATAATACAGCTTTTTAAAATACTGGAAGTTGGATCTTAGATTTTGCAGCCGAAATAATTGCATGGTTTCAAATGTACGAAGCAAATTGTTCAAAACTCAAAATAGTTTGAAAATCTTCCAATGCATACTTTATTTTCAAGAAGTGAAAATATTTTTTCATTCTTCAGTTCCTTCAATAAGGATCAACCCTCTTTTTAATTCCTTAAAAGCTTGTTTACAGAAGGAGTCAAGTTGTTTAACAAGATCAGGTAATTCATCTGTTGATTGTTCACTTTGTGAGGATTCCTGAATTTTTTTGGCAACATTTTCAATATCAACTCCCATTCCCATGATTGCAAATGATGGAATCAACTTATGTACTGCTTTGTGCAGTAAATCCCAGTTCTTTTCCCGTAGGTGTTGTTTCATTGCATGTAATAACGGCGGAGTTTGATTCAGATAAAGCGAAATAATTTCCGTCATTAATTTGGGATCTCCTTTCGTTTTATGCAGGAGGTAAGTCAGGTCTGTGTACTTTGATTCGGCTTTCCTGGAAGGAGTAATATCCTCTTTCTTAACTGAGTCTTTATCTGGCCCGGTGGAAACTAAAGCCATAATCTTTTTATATAACAGATTTTCATCAATAGGTTTTGAAATGTAGTCGTTCATGCCTACAGCTTTGCATTTGGTTACATCAACTGTAGTCACATCCGCTGTCAAAGCAATGATTGGAATACTTGAATTCAGTTTATGACGAATATATTCTGTAGTTTCAAATCCATCCATTTCAGGCATGTGAAGATCCATCAGGATAATGTCGAAATGTTTAGTTGACATTTTCTCGATAGCAATTTTTCCGTTCCCGGCAATATCAGTTTCACATCCAAAATCATCAAGTAATGTTTTTATCAGTAACTGATTCAAGGCAACATCTTCTGCAACGAGTACCTTAATTTCATTTTTTTTCGGATACAATTCTAGTGATTGAGTTTCCGGTTCTATTGAATCGTTACTTTTTTGAAAGTCCAATGTAAAACTAAAAGTTGATCCCTTATTCAATGTGCTTTCAACTTTAATTTTTCCTCCTTGTGTCTCTACCAACTGTTTCACAATCGCGAGACCCAATCCGGTTCCTCCATACTGTCTCGACATTCCCTTCGTGGCTTGCTGAAATATTTCAAAAATACTTGTTAAATTTTCTTTTGCAATTCCAATTCCTGTATCAGAGATAGAAAATTCAATGGTTACAATTTCAGAATCCACTTTCAATAACCGAACTTTCAGTGAAATTTTTCCATTGTGGGTAAATTTAATTGCATTACTTAACAGATTTGAAAGAATTTGTCGCAAATGCATTTGATCGCCAATGATTACCGGAGGAATTTCGGGATCGTATTCTTTATAAAAATCCAAATTGTTTTCCTCTATTTTTGGTTGAAACAACTCGGCTATTGAATTTATACTTGATCTCAAACTGAATGATTTTTTTTCAAACCCCATTTTTCCTGAATCTACTTTTGCAAGATCAAGTATATCATTTATAAGCAATATTAAAGAATTTCCGCTGGTTTTTATAGCTGAGAGTTGCTCTCTTTGTTTAGCTGTCAATTCTGATTTGAGCAATGCACTTGTAAATCCAACTATTGCATTCATCGGTGTTCGAATTTCATGACTCATATTGGAGAGAAATTGTTGCTTTGATGCCATTGCGGTTTCGGCTATCTGTGTTTTACTCTCCGCAATGATTTTGGCTTCTTTAAGCGCTTCTTTTGTAATGACCTGTGAAGTCACATCATAAGCAATAATGACAACACCGGAGATAGATTCGTCTACCTCCTTGTAGGGTTGATATACGAAGTTGAAATACATATTTTCCAGTATGCCATTTCGCGTCAATGGAATTAATTCTTCGTAGCCAAGGTATGCAATACCAGATGTATATACCTTGTTAAGCAATTTAGGTATCGATCCTTTTTTTAGTTCAGGTAGTACAGTAATTAGTGGCTTTCCTTCTATGCGATCTCCTTTTCCCCAAATTGTTTTAATGCTATCATTGGCAAGGGCGATTATATGATCTTTTCCTTTAAGTATGGCAAATGCGAAAGGCGATTGCATGAGCATCATATTGTAACGTTTGTTGCTTGCCTCAATGAGGCTCAGTTTTTCTTTTTCTGATTCAATCTGCTTTTCAAGAATTAGCTTCTCTTTTGCTGCCAGCTCATTGTTCAATTTTCTAACTTCAGTAATATCCAGAATAGTAAGCACTATTAATTCTTCATTATTTCCGAGATTCAGAATCCTATGGGCATTGAGTAACATTGATTTTTGACCAATAAGAGGAAAGTCGTGTTCTACTTCAAAGTTGGTAATGATGCTTTTTTTAGGAAGGATGTCTTCTAAAAGCAAACGAAGGCGGGGAATATTCCATTGGTTATTTCCAATCTTATATAGTGATTGACCCACACTTGCTGATTCTGTTACCTGAAAGGTGCTGTAAAAGGATTTATTGGCTGATTTGATTTTGATGCCCTCGTCGAGAATGAGCATGGGTTCTTGAACTGTTGAAAGAATGGCCTCGTAGTAGGTATATAGTTTTTCGACTTCCTGGTTTCTCGCAAACAATTCCTGATTACTTGTTGTCAGTTCTTCATTTGCTGATTCTATTTCTTCCTTGGAGGTTTCAAGTTCTTCGTTTAAACTTTGCAGCTCTTCGTTACTCGAAACAACTGCTTCGTTGGCAACTTGAAGTTCTTCATTTACAGATTCCTGATCATGTGTGATGGAACCCATATCTGAGCGGGCAGCCGCCAATTCCTGCTCAAGTTTTTTTATCCTTCTGTCTTTAACGGACGTATCACCCATTTTTCCACCTGAATGTGTGGGTCCAATTTCCAATTGCCGTTCAGTGAATACAACCATCAGCAATGGTTCTTCTCCTGTCAGCTTGAGTGGAGAGACTTCTAATTCTATAATTCGAATTGCGGTCGCTTTTTTTGAGGGAATTAATTCAATACCTTTTTTACATATGGATTTCTTTGTTTTAATGGCATGATGAATGGCATTGCGTAATTCAAATGAAATTTCTGGAAGAGCCATCCTTAAAATATTTAAACTGGCTTTTCCGGCTGTGTGTTTAAGATACATTTCTGTCGCTCCTCTGAATTGGATAATCTCTAAATCATAGTTGATTAGCACACTTGCAGGAACATGGTTCGCAAGTATTGCAGAGTCAAAGGCGGCATTAATATTACTCTGTATGTTTGTAACTGTCTTTTGGGAAGGAATAATTTGGGGATTATCTATTTCCGAAAGAGCTTTTCGGCTAACAAGTGGTTTCAATGAGGGTATTCTGATTGCGCCGGAAACTTTTTTGCTTAAGTAAATTTTATGTTGTTTGCTCAGTACAGTAAATAATTCTCCTGATTTGCCAATGGTTTCTGATTTTCCCAACAAAAGATAGCCGTTTTCTTTTAATGCATAATGAAAAGTTGCAATGGCCTTTTTCTGAGCTGGATTATCAAGATATATCAACAGGTTGCGGCAGCTTATGAAATCCATCTTGGAGAATGGAGGGTCGCTCAGTACGTTATGTTGTGCAAAAACGCAAACATCACGCAAAGCTTTTGAGATGCGGTATTTATCGTTTAATTTTAAGAAAAATTGCTGTAGTCTTTTCGGTGAAATATTGTTCAACTGTTGTGTTGTGTATTCTCCATTCCGGGCGATGGTTATTGCCTGAGCACTTAAGTCAGAAGCAAAAACCTGAAACGGAATTTTAAGATTCATACTTGCTTGCAATTCATATAACATAATGGCCAGTGAATACACTTCTTCACCTGTAGAACAACCTGCAACCCAAATGCGGATTGTTTCGGTTTTTGCTTTGGTTTTTAATATACGAGGTAGTATCGTTTTTTTGAGATAGAGAAATGTTTCAGAATCACGAAAAAATTCTGTGACATTGATGAGTAAGTCCTGATAAAGTAAGTCCTGTTCTTTGGTATCTTTTTCGAGAAGCGCGATGTATTGTTTTAGCGATTTTATTTTATTAATCAACATCCTGCGAAGCATCCGCCTCTTGATGGTACTCATTTTATAATGACTGAAATCAATATTTTTTAATTTATAGATAAGTTGCAGGATAGCATTTAATTCAGGGTTGCTGTTTTCGATTTTATCCTCAGGCGCAATTCTGGTTTGATTTCGTTTTGACAGCTGGTGTTTACTCATCCAGTTTAATTTCAGCGCGATTTCTTTTGGTGACAATACAAAATCTACAATGCCTGAATCTACGGCAGAATGGGGCATGCTTGTAAATTTCGCTGTGTCGTCCTGCGCAAAAGTGATACCACCTGCCTGTTTTATTTCTTTTAAACCACGGGTTCCGTCTGTGGCACTTCCGGAGAGGATAATGCCAACAACATTTTCTTTTCGTGCTTCTGCCAATGAAGAAAACAATACATCAATTGACAGGTTGAAGGTTTTATTCTTCGATCTTGGGATCAGCTTGATATGTCCGTCTGTTACTTCAATTTCTTTATTGTATGGAATCACATATACATTGTTGGGCTTCATCTTCTCCATATCATCGATCTCCTGTACAACCATTTGAGTTTCTTTGGATAAAATCGAGGTAAGAAGACTTTTATGGTCAGGACTTAGATGTTGGACATAAATGAATGCCATACCGGTTGTAGGCGAGAGGTGGTTTAATAATTGTTTAACAGCTTCCAGCCCACCTGCGGAAGCACCAATAGCGACGACAGTAAACTGACTCTCTCCGGCTGTGTCCTTTTTGATTGGTACGCTAGTTTTCTTGACATGAAGACTGTCATCGGATTTGGTTGAACTTTTCTTCTTAGCAGGGCGGGTTTTCACCGAATTTGCTTTTTTAGAAACAACCTTTTTCTGCTTTGATTTTAAAATTGATTTCATTATAATTATTGACTGAAATCAAAGCTACGCATTTCCAAGGAGAAACTTCTGTTTTAAATTTCTTTAGCATTCTTTTCAATATATATATTTGCAGTAGAGTCAAATCTTGTTTTCCAGCCTATGTCCAGCCAAGGTACCATCAAACGTTACATTCTGACCGTTGAGAAGATCAACTCTCAAAAACACCCCTCTTTTTCTGATCTGAAGGATTATTTGCATCAACATGGCTTTGAAATTTCAGGCAGAACATTGCAAAGGGATATAGAGCAAATACGGATTGAATTCGGGGTTGAAATTAGATATGACCGTCTGAAAAACGGTTACTTTATTGATAAAGAAGCCAGCATTGATTTAGATACATTTCTTGGATTCTTAGATACAGTGGCTACTGCCGATCTGCTCACACAAAGTTTAAAGGAAAGTAAGTCTGCCATGCGCTATATTTCTTTTGAGTCGGAAGGGAGTTTTCTTGGCGTTGGATACCTGAAGGATATACTTTTTGCAATTAAAAACAAAAGGAGGATATCGTTCATTCATCATAATTATATTTCAGGCACCAGGAAACAATATGAAATCAATCCTTATCTGTTAAAGGAGTACCAAAATCGTTGGTATGTGATAGGAGAGGTGGATGGAAAACATTTCAGAACTTTTGGAATTGATCGTCTCGAGGAGCTTAATATCACTACTGAAGTGTATAGAGCCATGAAAGGCGAAGACCCAAGCTTACTTTTTGAGAATGTCATAGGCTTGTCTTTGGAAGAAGGAAAAGTGGAAGAAGTCATTCTGTCATTTCATCCGGTACAGGGGAAATATGTTAAATCGCTTCCTTTGCATAAGTCCCAGAAGATTCTTCAGGATGACAAAAACGCTCTTGTAATAAGTATGAATCTGATACTCAATTTCGAATTGCGGCAGAAAATTTTAATGATGGGCAATTCGGTTAAAGTGTTAAAACCTCTGCTGTTGGCAAGAGAGATCAAAAAAGCCCTGACTCTCGCTTTAAAGCAATATACCTGAATTTTTTTTTCTTTTTATTTTACTACGACATGATTTGGCGTAGTGACTTTATATTTTTGTCTTATAATCAGAACAGGAATTATTCCATTTCGACTAAAAAGATGCTATGAAACTTAGAAAAAAATCCTATCAGGAAATGAGTACTTCGCTTGTACTCTCACTTCAGAGAGAACTGCTATTTCGCAACTATTATGTGCTCCCGGAAAAGCGGAGCCAGGCCCTCATTTTAATGGAAGAGGGTTCGTCCGCCGGAAATTCTGATCATTATACTGTGTTTCATTCCTGGGAGGATGCACTGAAAGAGCTGAATAAATTCGAGGGGGATATTGCCGCCGGAAAAAGATGGTGGAGTTATTGCCCGGGCTGGATGTACTTCAATCCGGCTTTTATTCATCAGGGACTAAAACATCTATTCGCTAAATTTATTGTTGAATCTCTCTATGAAGTAGCGGAATCTGATTTTGTTATAGAGGAAAAGGAACGCTTCAATGTCTGGGTGGAGTCATGCGGCCCTAAGCCGGCTTTAAAATTGCTGAATTGATTTCGTTTATAAAAGCGATAGGGATGTCGGTTTACATCAATGGAAATGATTGGATTCCGGAATGCTGGTCTTAATTCCCTACAAGGCCAGGAAACACTGACATATATCATGTTTCTACCCACGGTTTTTACCCAGCTTTGAAGCTGGAACAATAGCTATGAAACGAGTGGAACTCTTGTCCCCGGCAGGGTCTTTTGAGTCATTGCAGGCTGCTTTGCAGGCTGGGGCGGATGCTGTGTATTTCGGGATCGAACAATTAAATATGCGAGCAAGATCAACGAACAATTTTACCGTGAATAATCTTGCCGAGATTCATCAGCGATGTTCCGAGAAAAAGGTCAAAACATATTTGACATTGAATACCATTATTTACGATCATGATGTTTCCCTGATGAAGAGAATTGTTGAGGCCGCTAAAGAAAATAAGATTGATGCGATTATAGCATGCGATCAGGCAGTTTTGAGTTATGCACTAAGAGCCGGGATACCGGTTCATTTATCCACTCAGGCCAATGTAAGTAATATTGAAAGTCTTCGCTTTTATGCACCCTATACTGACGCTGTTGTTCTTGCCAGAGAATTGAGCCTGAAACAAGTTCAGGATATCACGAAGCAAATAGAAAGATATAAAATCAAAGGTGCATCTGGAGAATTAATGCGAGTGGAAGTCTTTGCGCATGGCGCATTGTGCATGGCGATATCGGGGAAATGTTATCTCAGTCTGCATTCTCATAATGCTTCCGCTAATCGGGGTGCCTGCATACAAAATTGCAGAAGAACTTACACAGTAATAGATAAGGAAGAAGGCATCGAATTGGATATTGATAATGAATACATCATGTCCTCAAAAGATCTCTGCACTATCGATTTTATTGATAAATTAATAGACTCAGGTATCGGTATTTTAAAAATTGAAGGTAGGGGACGCTCCGCGGATTATGTATACACAACAACAAAAGTCTACCGTGAAGCAATCGACGCTTACTATAACGGAACTTATCAAAACCCGGAGAGGATCTTACAATGGAAGGATGAATTGGCTACTGTATTCAACAGGGGATTTTGGGCGGGATATTATTTGGGCCAAACGATGGGGGAGTGGTCGGATGAATATGGGTCAAAAGCTACACGAAAAAAAATATATATCGGCAAGGGGATAAAATATTTTACTGATAAAAAAGTCGCTGAATTTAAAATGGAATCAAATCAGCTTTCAACCGGTGACACGATACTAATTACCGGACCAACAACCGGTGTCATTCAAACCACAGTGAGTGAATTGCGTTTAGATGATGCTGCTGTGCCTAAGGTTAGCAAGGGTGATCTGTTTTCAATGCCACTGAATGATAAAATTCGGCCTTCGGATAAATTATTTAAAGTTTTGGATTTACATGATACGAATTGAACAACAGCGAAGTAAATGCATTGGCTGTTTTGCTTGTGTACAAGCTTCTTTTTCGAGATGGAGGATGTCCCGCAAAGATGGGAAAAGCGTACTGGTCGGGAGTACAAGTATTAATGATATTTATTCTGTCATCGTCGGAGATGATGAATTTACTGAAAACAAAAAGGCAGCGGTCAATTGTCCGGTGAAGATTATCCAGATTAAGCGTCTTTAGATTATTTTTGATATCATTTCTCCCATCCGAATTAGATCCAATAGCCGCCGAAAACGCTTTTATTTCTTCGTTTTTCAATTAGATTTTGTAAAATTCACAAATAACATGACGAATGTCATTGTGGAATACAAAATTAATTAATACATAGCTTTGAAAAATGAAGAATTTCTTCGGGTTATTCGTTTTTTTAAGCAGCATTTTTTCTCATAAATTAGTTTGATCATAAATTAAAAACTACCTCGTAATGAAACACTCAAGACTCGTTTGGCACTGTATTCTGGTTTCTTTGGTACTCATATTATCGGTTTCTGTTTCAGCACAGGGGCCTCAGCTTTTTGGCTTCAACGATAAAGACGCCCAGCTAATCACCATTAAAAACAATTCCGCAGTTGCGGCGAACGATTTTCATTTGAAAGTAAAAGTTCCTCTTCCGGGCATGGGCGGTACTCCCATTATTAAAAAGGTTGTATTTGTTCCCGGCGCAGCGGGTCAAAATGGGGCCTTCAAAGACAGTGTCTTTTCGACTCCATATCCGTCTTCCGCTGATTGGGGCGTAGCGGAGAATAATTTCGCGATTCCTCCGGGACAGGGATTCAGAATACAGCTTTGGGGAAATGGTTATGATAAGGACTCCACTTACCTGACCAGAAATGGGACACCGATTTCTACTAATGGATTAAAAGTAAGGATGGAAATAAATAAAAGTGGCGGAGGCGGAGGTGCCATGAAAATTGTGAATGAGGATGGATCAGGTATTCTTCTTCAAAATCTTGAATTGCATATTAATAATACTAATTTTCCATTTGATTCGGTGAACTATTCACCTACAGGGTCTTTGGTTTCAGGGATTCCTGTTTCAATGATGATAAATCCAGGGGATTCGGTTGAATATCAATATACCGGAAATTTACCCGGGAATTGGATTACGCTTCACTTTCTTGCAGCAAGAACAAGCGTTCCAGGAGAGTATTTTGAAATGGGTGCCGCTGCCAATGATGTTGTTCAGACAACCATCCCAACACTTTCACAATGGGGACTCATGGCACTTTCTATACTCATCCTAAGTATTGGTATTTTTTTCGTGAAGAACAAGATGTCCTTATACCCGGTAATTACGCCTTAATACTTAATATAACGCATTACGAATCCTTAAACAGAATTCTTTACAATAAAAACAAACTAAAATGAAAAAAATTATCTCACGATTAGCAATAATTGGTTTTACCATTCTGGTATCCTTCAATACGTTGAAAGCACAGGTACCTGCACCGGATTTTTGGATTGATTTTAATGTCTCCAGTTTAACAGCTATAGACTTTACTGTCTCTGGTCCACTAAATATTCATTTGGATAATATATACACCACTCCCATGGTTCCTCTCACTCCACCTCCTCCTTCTGTGCCCGGGTCAACTATCACTTTTACAGTAAATACCACTTTTAATGCGACCATCACCACCGGCGGAGGAGTACCAACTCCGGTTCAAGCTCCTGCTACTGTTACCATGAAGGTAACCTTTGATCATTCGGTTGGACAAACCAATTTCTATGATACTGAAATTCTTCAGATGGATATTCAAGGCGGTTCACTGCCCTCTGGTTATAGGTTTCGTGAAAGCCCAACACTTCAGTCTCTGGGAACCCGCAGTGTATCTGACCCGGGAACAGGCACGTATTATATTGATAGTTTCTTCGATGTGTTTTTTGATTTGTCTGATGATAACGGTCAAAACTGGTATCCAAGCAACAGTGGCTCGAGTCATATGACATTGCAACCAAATCAATCTATTCCAACCATGGGTACATGGGGATTAATTGCCCTCTCAACGCTTGTTCTTGGTTATGGTGTGCTTTTCCTTAAGAACCGTATGGTTTAATTGATTGAATCAAACGAAACGAAACCCGAACCCGGGAAAAAGCCTGATTTTGATTTGCTTTGATTATACTTCAAACGGCAATGATTTGTGAATTATTTAAATGAAATTTAATTATCAATTCTTTTCGATTAATTAGAATTCAAAAATTACAAATCAATTTATTTTGAACCGTGGGATATTTATTTTAAAACATACCCTTCAAACTTCCCGAAATTCACTTCCTTCATGTTCAATAAACGACTTGCATCGCTCCCGCTGAGTTTTCCTTTTTTGTAAGTTTCAATCACGACATTGGAAAAGCTTTTGCTGTTGCGACGTAATTGCATAATGTAGTAGTTAGGGCCTCCCTTGGATTTTGGTTTACGTGCTTCTTTGGCGAGAAATTCTTTCCAGACTTCAGATGCGTTTTTTAAAAATTCTTGTGCCTGATGCTCGTTGATAATTCCCAGTTTTTCCGCACGCGGAATTATACTTTGAGGGCTTAATCCAAGTTTGCGGCCCATCCTGCTTATGTGTTTGAATTGTATCTCTCCTTTTTCTGGAATAAATAATTTCAGATCATCTGGCGGCAGAAGCACTCGCATTGCTACTTCATTGCAAAATCTTTCAACTTGGTGTAAGCCGGAAGTGTTCCCAGTTAAGCCTGTATCATTTGAGATGCCCGAAACTCCAATCCAGATATGTACAAGCTCATGTGCCAGACTGAATAACTGTCCATGATCCCAATCTTCGCTATTAAGAAAGATGAATGGCGCATATGGATCCGCAATGGCGAACCCTTTGAATATATCACTGTCCAATTTAAGCCGGGTATGAAAATTACTGCTAAGGGTAATAAAAATACGTTTGCTTTCTGCCTTATCTATCCAGTACTTTAATGGTTTTATTGTATTGTTCACCATATTAATTCCCAGAGTTTTCCTGATATCTTTCGCTACAACATCCGGATCGGATTTTATATTAAAACGTCCAACAAATGGAAGTTTAGCTGTCCTGTTTTTTGTATAGAAATTATGAAGCCAATCTTGCTTATCCTGAATTTCTCTCATCATAAAAATGACAGCGGTATCAAGCTCATTCTTGTCCTTTCTGAAATCTTTAAGCTTTGGAAATTCCTTAGGGATATAGGGCAGATTAAAAATAGCTACAGGACGCCGGTATAGTCTGGCAAGTTTTTTAAGTTGACTCTCAGTAGGTGAGTCCTCTCCATCAGGTGATTCCCATTCTTTTATTTTTTCAACTTTTGCGTTTTTTGAAACTGTCCGGGCTGCCTTTTCCAATGTAACCTTAGCCGATGTCCTAGCCCATTTTAAGATTTCCCGGTTAACCTTCACTTTTTTTGCCATTTGCCTTGTGATTGAACTGGCTATTTAATGGATGATTTTTCCATTTCATAGTTTGGGATTTGACTTATCATTTCATACTGATAAAGATAATCCATTTTCTCCGGATCATTATTCTGTCGGATTGAAAATTATTCTGCTGATTACTCTCAATTTTACAGGTAGAATTTGGTTCCATTTCTAATTGCCTTGGTGTTTGAATTAAAAGCTGTATCTTATCGCTGATTATTCCTGTATTGATTATATATTCCTATAGTACATCAGAGATTATTTTATTTTTCATCAGGTTTATGCCCTGCATGAAATAACACGAATTTAAGCCTTAATAATGATAAAGCTTGGTAAGTACAATGAATTGAATATTGTCAGTAAGACAGATATAGGTTTGTATCTCGGAGATGGTATAGAGAATGTTTTGCTTCCTGCCCGTTACGTTCCTAAAGGCGCGGACGTTGGCCAGAATCTTGAAGTTTTTGTTTACCTGGATAGTGAAGACCGGCCTGTGGCCACTACGTTGAAGCCCTTTGCATGCCTTGATGAATTTGCGTTTCTCACCGTGAAAGAAGTGAATCAATTTGGTGCCTTCCTTGACTGGGGTATTGCAAAGGATTTATTTGTTCCTCATGCAGAGCAAAGAAAGCCTCTGGAAAAGGGGGACGGGGTCGTGATCTATGTTTTTAAAGATGAATTCTCAGGTCGATTAGCAGCTACTACCAAATGGAATAAATTTCTGGAGGATACTTCTGATTTGAAAAGTGGCGAAGAAGTCCAGTTGCTTATCGCGGAACGAACAGATCTCGGTTTTAGAGCCATTATAAATAATTCCATGGAGGGAATTATTTTTCATAATGAGATCTTTGAAGAATTGCAACCCGGAGAGGTCAGAAGAGGGTACGTAAAGAATGTTCGACCGGATGGAAAAGTGGATCTCCGGCTTCAGCAGGAGGGCTATAAGCACATCGAAGAAGCCAAATATATTATTCTGCAACATTTGCAAAATAATTCAGGGGTGTTGCCTTTAGGGGATAAGAGTTCAGCCGAAGAAATCTATCACAGTCTTAAAATCAGCAAGAAAGCATTTAAAAGAACGATTGGGGGGCTTTATAAAGATCGGAAAATCAGTATATCGGATCATGAAATAAAGCTGATACCTTCTGTAACCCCCGCCTGATGGTGATTTCCTGTACCTTGCATGTATGTCATTTCCGGAAAAGGATTTTATTACCTTGTCTTCCCTTATGCTGCTTTTCCGGAAGTTTTGTTTGTTCTTTGTATTAGCCTTCACCGGACTTTTACAGAATAATTTTTCTGCCTGTGCTCAGGACAGGATTATCCGCACTAATAAGGATACGGTTTTGTCAAAGGTTATTGAGATGACATCCGATAAAATAAAATTCAGACGGTACGGAATGAAAAATGGCCCCATTCTGGAGATTTATAAGAATCAGGTTTCAAAAATTATTTACGAGAATGGCTCTGAACTTGAAATAATATATGATAGTTATTATGTCTCACCGGATTTGATGGTACACCCACCTAAGAATGTAGTGAAAGTTGATTTCTTGTCTCCCTTACTGAATCATATTACGATAGGTTATGAACGAAGTCTTAGAATGGGAATGAACCTTGACCTCAAAGCAGGTATCATCGGATTCCGCATTGCTGAAGGCCTTGATTATGCTGAAGGATTCTTAGTGAAAGCGGGGTTGAAATTTATATGGACAACCGAAAGCATACTCAAAGGTTTAAAATATAAACATCCGCTAAATGGAAAATATGTTAAACCGGAACTCGTCTATTCCTATTTTGAAACTTTTGGTGAAAAGGGGGCTATTACCTATTCTAATTATGCCTTATGTATTAATTTTGGTAATCAGTATATATTATGGGATGCATTAACCTTAGATTATTATGCAGGATTCGGTTACGGACTTCAATATTCATCCTATGATGCCAGGTCAACTTACGACAGGAATAATATTGATTTGAATTATAACCACTCTCACTTTTATTTTGGAAAAAAACTCCCGCTGGTTTTGAATGGTGGAGTTACAATTGGAGTTGTTTTTTAGTGCTTCTTCGCTTCAAATTTGTTTAAAAACAAAAAAGAAAAATATTTTTTCTTTTTGATTACCTGTACAGCGTAACGTGCCCGATCAAACGGTGTTGTTTATTTTTAAAATCCACTACATCTAATACCCATTCATAAACGTCTGCCTGACACTGGTTTCCATTGCCAAAATAAGTTCCATCCCAAGCTACATTTTTATCGGTAGAATGATAAATCTTCTTCCCCCAACGGTCAAGAATCGACATACTGTAATCTGTATAACCTATTCCGTATGCTATAAAACCATCATTCGTTCCATCACCATTCGGAGTGAAAGCGTCAGGTACATTAATAATAAATTCCATTTCTACCCTTACTTTGCTATAGGTAGTGTCAGGACAACCTCCATTACTCCGAACAATCAGACGAACAATATAGGTTCCCGAATCAGAATATTCATGAACCGGATTAGGATTATAATCCGGATCGCTGCCATCTCCAAAGTCCCATTCCCAATAAGTGGGATCTGCACTTTCGTCAAAGAAAGCGATTCCGGGATTTAAAACTGTGATATCATTAGAGGATTGCGAGAATGCCGCAGTGGGATATCCATAAACTGTTACAACTTGTGGCAGATTTAATCTGGCGGTACATCCTTTAGTGCTGACAACAGTTAGCGAAACATTATACACGCCAGGTTCACTGTACTCATGAATTGGTTCATATTCAGTTGATGTGGTCTGATCTCCCAGGTTCCAGAAATAGCCGGATCCGGGATCGGTAATAGAGTAGTTGTTAAAGACTGCATTTACAGGTGTACATCCCTGGATCGTATGTGGAAGAAAAGCTACCTGAGGTAAGGGGTGAACTTCAATTAAAACAGAATCTACTGCAGCCGGTGTTCCGCATGCATCAGTAACTGTTACTGTAAATGTAGAATCATCCACAGGAGAAACAGTATTATTATTGCCGGGTATCGCTCCCTGATTCCAGGAATATGCATAGGGGCCTCCGTTGCCACCTGAGGCCAGTGCTGACACATTGGCTTCATCCCCTTCGCATATAACTTGAAATTCAGAAGCGATTACGCTTAGAGGAGGATAGACCTGTATGCTGACTGATTGTGTATTTACCGGACATCCATTAGAGTCAACTACCTGTACAGAATAAACAGTGCTGGTTGTTGGTGATATGACTTTGACAGAATCAGTATGTCCTGTATTCCATAGATAGGAATAAGGTTTGGTTCCACCACTTACTATGGCGCTTAGTGTAGCACTTTGACCAATGCATATTGTGGCTGCCCCTGTTAAACTAAGTGTCATACCGGGAGGCTCAGAAATGAATGTGCTGATAAGGACGGTACAGCCGTGTGCATCTGTAATTGTCGCGGAATAATTTCCATGTCCCAACCCTTGTATTGAACTTGTTGTATCACCGCCTGGTGTCCATAAATAATTGTATGCGGGAACGCCTCCGGTTACGAATACTGAAGCTGATGCATTGCTGTCACCATTGCATAATAATTCTGTTGAGTTAATTACCGGAACCAATTCAGGGGGCTGATTGACCATTGTTGAAACTGTTCGTGTGCATCCAAGTGCATCAGTTATGATAACAGAATAATTTCCGGTGTTTAAACTTGAGGCAATCCTTGAACCTGCTCCTCCCGGGTTCCAGACATATGAGTAAGGTTGTGTCCCACCTGTTACATCCACGGTTGCTGAGCCATTGCTCATCCCAAAACAAGTGATATCAGTTGAAGTGATTGCAGTTGCAAGAATAGCCGGCTGACTAATTGTTACTTGTTGAGTGGCCAGACAGCCATTGATATCTGTTACTGAAATAGTATACACTCCGGCACTAAGATTAGATGCTTGTGCATTGGTTCCTCCCAATGGGTTCCAGACAACAGAATAAGGTGGCGTTCCTGAAGAAATGTTAACAGAGGCGGCACCATTACTTCCTCCGTAACAGGAAACATTTGTTTGGCTTGCCGGACTGATTGCCGGCCCTCCGATGTTGCCCACATTTACAGAATTCATTGTCGTGCATCCATTCATATCCGTGACAGTACATGTATATACGCCCGGTATCAGACTGGCGGCTGTTGCACCGTTCCCTCCATAAGGTGACCATGAATAGCTATAGCCTGAAACCCCACCTGAGGCTATGGCTGCTGCTGTTCCATTTCCAGTGGTGCTGCACGATGCAGGCGTGGATGTAGTGGCTATTTGTAAAGGGACCGG
>CAYHFJ010000059.1:0-16990 GCA_964355885.1 uncultured Flavobacteriales bacterium | reverse complement strand
GAGAAAAATGGGCATTGCAATTCGCGTTGAGCAACTGAGTAAAAAATACATTCTTCGCCATGAGGTGAAGGAACCTTATGTTGCATTGCGGGATATTGTCTCCAATAAAGTAAAGCAGGCAGGAAAGAGAATTATAGGAAAGTCGGAAGTTGCTTATCCTGCGAAAGAAGAATTTTATGCATTGAAGAATATTACGTTCGATATTCAACAGGGTGAAAGAGTGGGGATCATTGGAAGAAATGGGGCAGGAAAGTCTACACTACTTAAAGTACTGAGCAGAATTACCGAGCCTTCTGCCGGAAGGGTTTCAATCAAAGGAAGAATTGCAAGTTTGCTTGAAGTGGGAACAGGTTTTCATCCGGAACTGACCGGACGAGAAAACATTTATCTGAACGGATCAATTTTAGGAATGAGCCGAAAGGAAATTCAAAGGAAGTTTGAAGAGATTGTTGCCTTTTCTGAGGTTGATCGGTTTTTGGACACTCCCGTTAAAAGATATTCATCCGGAATGTATGTACGACTTGCATTCTCTGTAGCGGCGCACTTAGAACCGGAGATACTTGTAGTTGATGAAGTCCTTGCTGTTGGAGATGCTGAATTTCAGAAAAAATGTCTGGGAAAAATGAAGGACGTTTCCTCATCCGGACGAACGATCCTTTTTGTAAGTCACAACATGGCAGCTATTCAAAATCTTTGCAACTCCGCTATCTATTTACGTGACGGTCAACTCGAGATGATTGGAAAGAGAGACGAGGTGATATCACATTACTTGCGCTCTGTTTCAGAATCCTATCGTGTTAATTTAAATGAGCGAAATGATCGTCAGGGTAATGGAGTGCTTCGATTTACCGCCTTTTCACTTCGGGATAATGAAGGGAAAGCAGTATCCTCCCTGCAGACGGGAGAAGCTGGAATTCTTTCACTTGAAATTGAATCAAAAGGAGGATCTAAAGCATTAAGGAATGTGCATATAGCAGTTGGGATTGATGACGAACTCGGGCAGAGAATTTCCAACCTAAATAATGAAGTGAGTGGCTGTCCTATTGATGAAATTTCGGGAAACAGAGCGGAGATCCGAATTCAACTTCCCAAAGTTCCGTTCCATCATGGCAACTATTCTTTTACATTGTACAGCACTGTCAACAACGAGGTGGCTGACTGGATTTCTAATGCAGGCTCATTTAATGTGGAGCAAGGTGATTTTTATGGAAGCGGAAAAATATTGCCTGAAGGACAGGGAAAGATTTATATCGAACACTCATTTAGAGTAATTCAGAATTGATGAATACTCTACTTAAATTGGCCTGGCAATTCAACAAGCAGATTCGGAGTTTTGGATCCGAGCAACCACTTACTTGTTCTACTGTGTGGATGTGGAAATATTTTTTAGCATGGAAGCGAGACCTTAGTAAAGGACACTCCTCCATCAAAGATGAAATGATGTGGGTTACTTACCCTGCAATTGAGTTTTTAAGGAAAAATCTTCGTAAGGATATGAACGTTTTTGAATTCGGTGGTGGTGGTTCTACTTTGTTCTTTATTCAACGTATAGGAAAATTGGTGACGGTAGAACACGATGAGGGTTGGTTTAAAAACCTCTCTGAAATTCTGAATAAAAAGGAGAAGAATAACTGGGTGGGTCATTATATTTCTGCTGAGAGAACTAATTTAGCACTTGATCCATCAATTCCTGACCAGTATGCTTCCAATGATAGAGAGTATCGTTCATGGAATTTTAAAAATTATGCATCTGTTATTGACCGGTATCCTGAAGAATCCTTCGATCTTGTATTGGTAGACGGAAGGGCAAGGCCATCCTGTGTGATGCATGCCGTGTCACGAATAAAAAAAGGGGGATGGCTCATCCTGGACAATTCAGAACGTGATTATTATTTACGAAATCTTGATATAAAAATCAAAGAGCATTTTGACGTTGTGGTCGATGGTGTTGCACCTGTTCCATTCTCGACTTCGTTTTCACGTACAACCATTTGGAGGAAACATTGAATGGAGTTAGCACCAGTAATTCTTTTTGCATACAATCGCCCGGAATTGGTTTATGAGACCTTGCGAAGCTTGTCGGCCAATTTGTTAGCAGATGTAAGCAAACTCATTATTTTCTCAGATGGGCCCAGACCAAATATTGATACGAACGAGATTAAGAAAATTGAAGAAGTCAGACGAATTCTTCGTTTGGAGCAGTGGTGTGCTTCAGTTGAAATACGCGAGGCCACTGTTAATAAAGGTTTAGCAAATTCTGTTATAGATGGAGTTAGTGAAGTAATTGAAATGTACGGAAAAGTTATCGTTTTAGAAGATGATGTAATTTTGTCGCCTTTTTTTCTATCATACATGAATGCGGCATTAAATAAATATGAAGATCGTAATGAAGTCATGGCAATTGGTTCTTGGACTTATTTTACACGAAGAGATTTTAAAGGGGAGCCATTTTTCTTTAGATTCGTCGATAGCATTGCATGGGGGACATTCAAGCGTTCATGGGATTTGTTTGAAAAGGACAGTTCCAGGATTTTGCAGAAATTAAATGAGAAATCATTGCTGACAACCTTCAATGGATTCAGAAATATCGGTTATTTTGAACCGATGTTGCACAAACAGATAGAAGGAATGATTGACAGTTGGGCTATACGATGGACGGCTACAGCCATTCTGAATGGAGGACTCTCCGTTTTTCCGCCTGTTTCAATGGCAAAGCATATGGGATTTACGCCGGACTCAACACATGAGAAGAATACTGTCGATTATAATGCCGACCTTCCATTGGCAACAGCGGAAGTCCTCAATATGCCTGATACAATCAGCGAGCACCCTAAAGCAATAGCTGACTGGAGAAAATTTATACGAGCTACTGTTCTCGATGTTGGTTCAAGAAAAAGAAAATATTTAAATAAAATCAGGGAAGATATACCATCTTTTCTTTATCGTCTGTTAGGTTTATGAACCCATTGCGTGCGCTTCATACTATTTTATTCCAATCCGAATTTGAAAAGATTATTCGGGCAGCAAATGCATTTCCACGTTTTAAAAATCATACAATTGATTTTCGTGGAATGGAAATCACAATGACTGATTACTTGTCTGTTGCATATCAGTTACAAGAAATATTCGGCCAAGATAGATTGAAATTTAATCCGGAGCGTTCCAATCCTGTAATCTATGATTGCGGTGCGAATGTTGGTGTTGTTTGCTTATATATGGCCAAGCATTTTCCTAAAGCCTTGATCAAAGCATTTGAACCTGACCCGAATGTTTTCAAATGCCTGGAGTCAAACATTTTTACTAATAAAATTAATGGGGTCGAGCTTCATCAGAGTGCTGTTTGGATAAATGATTCTGGTGTGGAATTTGGTATTGAAGGTGCAGACGGAGGTTCTATCATGTCAGATGAAAAGAAGGTATTGGTGGCAAGCGAACGGCTTGCCTCACTTTTGTCAAAAGAAGAACGGGTAGATTTATTGAAGATGGATATCGAAGGTGCGGAAGTTGAAGTATTGTTGGATTGTTCAGACCAGCTTAAAAAAGTGAAATATTTATTTATTGAATATCACTCCTGGACAAAATCGGAGCAGCGATTGGATGAATTGTTGGCTGTACTTCGCAATTCCGGATTTAGGTATTATATTCATTCTATCGGTCATTTTGATTCACAGCCATTTATAAAAGTTGACCAAAGTGGACTAATGGACATTCAATTAGATATACATGCAGTTCGTCAATAAAATAAAGTCCCGGGTTTATTCTTTACTCCGAGACCTGAGGATAAGTATTGATACTTTGGCCGGAGGGAATTGTGCAATTTTACTTTATCATCGTGTGATGGAATTAGAAAGTGATCCCCAATCTCTCAGTGTTTCTCCCGCTAATTTTGATGCGCAACTTAGTTATTTGAAAAAAAATTATAGAGTGCTTAATGTTGAAGAATGGCAGGAGTGTTTAATCAGTAAAAAAAGATTTCCTTCTAATAGCGTGCTCATCACTTTCGATGATGGCTATGCAGATAATTTTCTCTATGCTTTACCAATTCTGGAGAAGCATGGAGTGCAAGCTTTATTTTACATATGTACAGGCAATTTGAATACAGATCAGGAGTTTTGGTGGGATGGACTAGAGAGAATTATTCTTTTGAACAAGAAATTTCCTGATTCTATTGAGTTGAATATCGGAAGACAGATTTTGAAACGAAATGCAAAAGAAAGTGTTGAAGACTTTTACCTTAGAGCTTTGCCTGTATTCCGGAATCTGGCTCCCGACATTCGTGACCAGAAAATTAGCGAATTAGCTCAAGCCTGTGGAAACCCTCCACCAAGAGAAACACATCGATCCATGACATTCATGGAATTAAAATCACTTTCGGCATCGCCATCTGCCGTGATTGGGGCTCATACACACCGCCATGCTTCATTAGCTTCATTGGAAATGGTTGAACAAAGGAAGGAAATTGAGCAGAGTCTGAACATCCTGAATTCAGAGCTTTCTTTACGCGTGAAACATTTTTCATATCCATTTGGAACTAAAATTGACTATAATGAGAATAGCATCAAGATATGCAAAGAGTTAGGACTAGAATTGGTGAGTGCTAATTTTCCTTGGATCACCCATAAAAGAACAGATAGATTCCAAATCCCGAGGTTTCTTGTACGTGATTGGGTTGTTGACCGCTTTGCAGTTGAAATGAAGAATAATTTTTCCTGATATGAAGGTCGTTCATCTTTGTACAAGCGACAGAGGCGGGGCGGGGCTCGCCGCAAGCAGATTACACATTGCTTTGCTGCGAGACGGTATTAATTCTTCCTTGCTTACTTTACAAAAGTATACCGATATAATACCCCGGCATTACAAATTTACTTCATTTGTTTTTTCAAAGTTTCCTTTGATCGATAAATTGTTTTTATTGATCCGGAAAGTACTGAACAGGTTTGGTATCTGTGTTCCGGCTCATATTCGATTGGCACGCAAGTATCTGAAAAATACTGCACCAGGATTTGAATTGTTTAGTTTTGAAGTGTCCTTAAATCAAGTGATGAAACACCCTCTCGTCGTCGATGCTGATGTACTCCATTTGCACTGGATAAGTGATGGCTATATTGATTTTGAGCGGTTTTTTAAAGATCAACATAAAAAAATTGTGTGGACTTTGCATGATATGAATCCATTTACCGGTGGTTGTCATCACTCAGATGATTGCATGGGGTTTGTTACTGGTTGTTTAAAATGTCCGCAACTGAAAGGTTCAATTGACGATACTTTTTCCGGAAAAGTGCTTACCATGAAAACTAAAGTGGTCTCGAAACTTGATGTAGGTCAAATGTGGATTGTAACCCCTTCTGTCTGGTTGGGTGAATTATCCGCAAAAAGTAAACTCTTTCAAGGGTTAAATCACAGCGTGATTCCTAATGGAGTTAATACAAAAGTATATAAACCTTACGGAAGAGAGGCCGCTAGAAAAGTATTGAACCTTCCCTTGGATAAAAAAATTGTACTTTATGTTTCTCATGAAGTAGGGAACGAACGCAAGGGAATCCGATTTTTACTTGAAGCATACCGGGAGCTAAAAAGTGATAATATTTTATTTTGTTCTCTGGGAGCGAAATTGATATCTTTGGAAATGGAAAACATTCATCAATTCGGATATGTTTCCAATGATGAAATGATTGCCAGAATTTATTCTGCAGCGGATGTCTTCGTTCTGCCTTCTCTCGCCGAAAATTTTCCTAATACCATTTGCGAATCATTGACTTGTGGGACACCCATTGTTGCATTTCCGGTTGGTGGAATTCCTGAGTTGGTCAATGAATCCAATGGATTATCAATAGCAGTAAAGAGCAGTGATAGTTTAGCCAAAGGAATTCTTGCTATACTAAACAATCCGCGTATGGCAGATTATGAACGAATTAGTAATGATGCAAGTTCAAAATACTCCGATAGTAGGATGGCATCTGCCTATACGGACATTTATCAGAAATTGCTAGGTAAGGATAATTAGTGTTTGCCATGAAATTATCTATTATAACAATAAATTTTAATGATAAAGTTGGTCTTGAACGAACGATTAAGAGCGTGAGTGAACAGACCTGGACGGATTTTGAATTTATTGTTGTTGATGGAGGCTCTGAGGATGGAAGTATCGAGGTCATTCAGAAATTTCAAAGTGCTGTCACATCATGGGTATCTGAGAAAGATCATGGGATTTACCATGCGCAAAATAAGGGTTTGGGAAAAGCGATAGGTGAATATTGTTTGTTTTTAAATTCCGGAGACTATTTTGCATCACCGGATGTTTTGAGCAAGGTATTCACACTAGGGTTGAATGAAGATATTATCTATGGAAACATGATGATAGTAAGAAAGGATGGAAGCGTTTATGAAGGGAAGATGCCTGATCGGATCACTTTTCATCACATGATTGCAGATACACTATGGCATCCGGTTTCTTTTATTCGGCGAAGCTTGTTCGAAAAATTTGGTATTTATGATGAGTCCCTGAAGATGGTTGCTGATTATGATTTTTTTCTTAAAACTGCCATCGTTCACGGTGTGTCTATGAAACATGTTAATTTTCCAATAGCTGTTTTTAATTTAGATGGCTTTAGTTCCGATCCGGTGAATAGAAAATTTCAGGAAGAGGAGAGAAGAATTGTACAGTTGAGGTATTTTTCTCGGAAAACCATTGATACAGCAATTCAACTTAATAGGATTCTGAATTCAAGAGTATATAGAATTCTTCACTACCTTAAAATTTGTTAAGATTGAGTTCTGGAAAATTGCCTCTTGTTTCGATTGTTATTCCATGTTATAATTATGGGAGATATCTCTCTGCTTCGTTGGATTCGGTGCTTGCACAGTCATTCAATGATTGGGAGTGTATACTTGTGAATAATGGATCAACGGATGAGACAAAAACTATATGCCAAAAATATCTGGACAAGGATCCACGTTTCATTTATCTGGAATCTGATAACAGAGGACCGGCGGCTGCACGTAACATAGGATTGAAGAACGCAAAGGGACAGTTTATTCAGTTTCTTGATGCAGATGATCTTCTCGAGTACAATAAATTGAATTCGCATGTCAAATTTTTAGAGCAGAATGAGGATGTCGACCTAGTGTATGGAGAAGTTAGGTACTTCACTGATTCCAACATCGCGGAGCGAAGATTTTCACTTTGGGAGCCGGATAGGGAATGGATGCCAAAAATAAGTGCTAAGGGCTACCGACTCATTAAATCACTGGTGAAGTATAATATCATGACTATTCACGCTCCTTTATTCAGACAAACTTGCCTGAATGATTCTGGATTTATGGATGAGAATTTATGGGGATTTGAGGATTGGGATCTTTGGCTACATTTTAGCTTGCATGATAAGAAGTTTGTTTTTTATGCTGAACCACATTCTTTTGCTCTTGTGCGTTCACATTCCGGAAGCCTGAATAAGGATACGAGTTCCATGAGAAAATATTTATTAGTTGTATGGCTTAAGGCAATGAAAAGTGCACACCTTCCATTGCTACTGTGGCCTTATGTACTCTTTCGTTTTGAGGAGGAGTTCATGATCAATTTCGTACAATCCTTATCAAACGGAAGCAGAAAATCGAAGGGTAACTATGGAATCGGGTTGACAATATCATTCCTTTGTATTTTATTTATACCAATCTTTCTCCCAATAATTTTGATTGTAAAGGGATTGCGATCTATTAAAAAATCAAAAATGGGCAGAGGGAGGGCTTTGTCAAGTGAATAAAAGGACCCTCAGTATTATAATTGTCAATTACAATGTGAAGGATCTGCTCCTGGATTGCATCTCAAGTATCTATGAGCATTCATCAGATGACTTTGAAATAATTGTTGTTGATAATAATTCGACAGACGGGAGTGTTGAATTACTGTCACCGAGGTATCCGGGAGTTAAACTTATCCGTAACAATGAGAACAAAGGTTTTCCATTTGCAAATAATCAAGCTATCAGCATTGCAGAAGGGAAATTTATTCTGCTTCTGAATCCAGATACTGTTTTATTGAACAATGCGACCGGGAAACTGGTTGAATACATGGAATCTCATCCTGATGTCATGTTGTTAGCACCAAAATTACTTAATACAGATGGCAGTACTCAATTTTCCATTCAACCATTTATTACAATTTCTGAAATAATAGCTGAAGCTTTTTATTTGCATCGGCCTTTAAAATGGGCGAAAAGTTATTACAGAAAGGAAATTATTTCGCCGATTGATGTGGAAGCTTTATCAGGGGCTGCAATAGTAGTAAGACGGGAAGTATTTGATAAAATAGGAATGTTGGATGAGCAGTTGTTCTGGACAGAAGACATGGAATTTTGTTACCGGGCTTATAAAAATGGGATGAGAATAGTGTATCATCCGGACATTTCAATTATTCATCATGGTAGTTCCAGCGGAAAGAAAAACCTGGACATTATGATCTCGAATCAGATATTAAGTAAGGTTCGGTATTTTAAAAAAAATCATTCTCAGCTTGAGTTTTATTTATCCTGGTTCTTTCGGTTAATTCATATCCTGAGTCGTCTTATCTCATTGTCCTTAATTGCTATTATATTTCCGTCATTCCGTATGAAAGTCCGGGCTTACTTTTATACCTTGCAGAGATTTCTAAAGGGGAATTATTAAACAGAACTCGTGCGCATTCTTTTTATTCTTGTAGTTTATTTTAATGAGGACGAAGCTGAAAGTTTTTTCAAAAGTCAACTGAAAGAGCAGAGCAATCAGGATTATCATGTCCTTATTGTAAACAATGGCAGTAATTCTCATGAAAAATTTAGCAGCAAATTCAACAACTTCTCAAATATTGAAATCATTGGAACTGGACAAAATCTGGGTTATCTTGGAGGTGCAAGTCTTGCAATAAAGTATTTCCGGGAAAAGTTTCCAACCTCAGACCCTTTGGTGATACTTTCAAATACCGATATTGAGTTTGTTGAGAAGGACTTTCTTGAAAAGCTTTTATCGGTTGAAAGAAACTATGACGTTGCAGGTCCTTCCATTGTTTCTACCATAACAAATTCTCAACTCAACCCTTTTTCTGAAAAAAGATATAGCAAATTAAAATTGAAATTCTTACATAGAATTTATTCAATTTATTTTCTTTATGTTGTCTATCAAACTCTTTCTTTACTGAAGCGAAAGTTTTTTAGTGAGAAACCTGCAAAAAGCTTATTGAAGGACATTTTACTAGTATATGCCATTCACGGATCTTTCATGATCTTCGGTCCGGGATACTTTAAAAAAGGTGGTAATTTCAATTTTGGATCTTTTCTTTATGAGGAAGAGTTGTTTATTGCGGAGCAGGCAAAACATTTTAATATGCGAACAATTTACATTCCTGACCTGCACTTGCTTCATCGTGAACATGCCACGACAGGAATTTATAAATCAAGAAAGCATATTTCATATATGTGTGATTCGATCCTGTACATACTAAAGACCTTTTACCATGAGTAATATATTCTCATCATTGGTAACGGTTATCATTCCCTGTCTGAATGAAGAAAAGTACATTACTCAGGTATTGGCAAATGTATTGTCGCAGGATTATCCAAAAGATAAACTGGAGGTATTTGTTGTTGATGGTGGTAGCAATGATGGAACGGTGAATAAAGTAAAAAGATTTTGTGTTCAGTATCCTTTTGTAAAACTCTTATCAAATCCCGCCCGACATGTTTCTCACGCTTTGAATTTGGCAATCCGTGAGAGTAAGGGAGATGTAATTATTCGTCTTGATGCTCATTCTTTGTATCCTTCGGATTATATCAGCCGTTTGGTTAGTGGGTTGTTCAATTCTGATGCAGACAATACAGGAGGTGTCTGGATAACAGAACCGGGCAACGAAACTAATGAAGCGATGGCCATTGCATTGGCCACTTCACATCCTTTTGGAATTGGAAATGCGAGTTATCGTCTCGGAGCATCGGAACCAAAGTTTGTGGATACCGTTCCCTATGGCTGCTATCGTCGTTCAGTTTTTAATCGCATCGGATATTTTGATGAGCAGCTTGTTAGAAATCAGGATGATGAGTTTAACGGGCGGCTCATTGCAAATGGTGGGAAAATTCTTCTGATTCCGGATGTTAAGATCCGATATTTTGCACGCGAAAATATTGCTAAGATGTCATTGATGTTCTATCAGTATGGACTTTTTAAACCATTGGTCAACTTGAAGCTTGGCAGACCTGCGACAATCCGGCAACTTTTTCCACCGGGATTAGTAGCCGGACTTATCTCATCCTTACTTCTTAGTTTGGTTTGGCCGGTTGTTATTTTTTTCTTTTTGTTTATTGTGTTGAGCTATTTTTCTTTAGTAATTTTCTTTTCCTTAAAGCTTGATAGTAATAGAGGAATGTTTTTCAAGTTAATTACTATATTCCCTTCAATTCATTTTAGTTATGGTTGTGGATACTTGCGGGGAATATTGAAATTTGTGATTTTAAGAGCCCATAAACGAACACATTCATCTACAATTCCGCTTAATAGGTAAGGTTGATATGACAGAGCTGGACAACATACGTGACCGATATCAACGAAGAAATGCGGATGTTGACACTGCCAGACCTTCTGTAGTATATTATGAAAGGAAGATCCGGGCGGAAAGAGAGGAAATTATTTCAAAGCTTATCAGGAAGCGGTTCAAGGATGTCAACGCAATAAAAATTCTGGAGGTCGGAGCAGGAACCGGAGGAAATGTTCCTCTCTTTATTTCAATAGGGGTGCAAAATAATAATATTGTCCTGAATGAATTATTGGAAGAACGCCTGAAGATACTTCGCGAAATATTTCCTGCTGTCAGAATAATTTCAGGCGATGCCCTTCAAATTGACGAAAGTGAAAATTTCGACATCGTTTTTCAGTTTACAGTTTTTACTTCGATACTGGATTCAACATTCCGAAAGCAACTGGCAACGAAAATGATTCACTTGCTGAAAAAGAACGGAAGCATTTTCTGGTATGACTTCATATATAATAATCCTAAAAACAAAGATGTCAGAGGGATAAGTATAAAGGAATTGCGGCAATTGTTCCCGGAATGTAGCTTAACTATTTACCCGGTAACCTTGGCTCCACCAATTGGGCGCAGGGTAGGTAGACTATACACCATGTTATACCATTGCTTCCCATTTCTTCGAACACATGTAATTGCCGAAATACGAAAGCTCTGATTTCATGTATAAATATGTACTTTTATACCAAATCCAAGTTGGATTCCGAAATATAAAATAATGAAACTTGCATGAGATTTGGTTATACCATCCAAGTTTTTCGAAAAATAAACAAGTTCGATATATCGCTGAATCATGCCCGGAAATGTTGTTGATGATTTTTGGTGCCCAATCAGAATTTTAAGATGAAAATACTTACTATAGTCGGTGCCAGACCACAATTTATTAAGGCTGCAATTCTCAGTCGTGCCTTTGCATCTTATCCTCAAATTGAAGAATATATAGTGCATACCGGTCAGCATTATGATGATAATATGTCAGCGGTATTTTTCAAGGAGCTGGGTCTCAAACAAGCTCAGAAGAATTTAAATATTCAGGGAAGTTCAAATGCTTCTATGGTTGCTCAAATGATTTTAGCAATCGAAAGTATAATTCTCGAGCAGGATCCTGATCTGGTGCTGGTTTATGGTGATACAAATTCTACTCTTGCCGGAGCGTTGACAGCAAAGATGTGTGGAAAGAAGTTGGCACACGTAGAAGCCGGGATGCGTCATGGTGATCTGTCTATTTCAGAGGAATTGAATCGGGTGCTTACGGATAATGTTTCAGATTATTTGTTTTGTTCTACAACAACCGCGATGGATAATCTCCGACGAGAAGGTTTTGATTCTAAAGAGGCTCAGTCATTTTTATGTGGTGATCTGATGATAGATGCTGCATTATACTATTTACATGATGCAGAAAAACGACCGGTATTATTAGCAGATGCGATTAGACAAAATTATATTCTTTGTACTCTCCATCGTGCTGAAAATGTCGACAATAAGGAAAAGCTTACCGATTTACTTGCCGCGCTTGACAAGATTTCGGAGAGTATTCCTGTTATTTTACCTGTACATCCCCGAACCAGAAAGAGAATAGCGGAATTTGGTTTATCAACATCTGTCACACTGATGGATCCTGTGGGATATCTGGATATTCTTAATCTGATTCGTAACAGTAGTCTGGTGATGACCGATAGTGGTGGTCTTCAGAAAGAAGCATACTGTTTTAAAAAACATACTGTCCTGCTCAGGGAACATACCGAGTGGACTGAATTACAGAATAATGGTTATTTAATTACCGCAGGTACAAGTCCTGAACGGATTTTAAAAGCTTTTAATGAATTGTTGCCTAAAGAATCGGCTTTCGACGACAATTTTTATGGAAAGGGTGATGCGGGAGAAAATATTGCGAAAGTGATTAGTACATTATTATTGAATGAGAATGTATCCTGCGTGAATCCTAAAGAATGGTGAAAGATACAGACTATAAGGCACAGATTGGTTTATGGCTTCAACTGATCTTTGTTTTTTTTCTGCCATTGGTACAGCAGGTTTCAGTTGTCGCGCTGATCCTGCTTATCGTTTATTCAATTTTTACCGGAAGTGTTAAAGAATCCCTCTTCTTAGTTCGCCGCGATAAAATACTTTGGATATTTGTTCTGTTTTATCTGGTGCATGTTTTCGGGATATTTTATTCGAGTAACCTTCACTATGGCTTTTTTGATCTGCAGGTTAAACTATCGTACCTTTTAATTCCACTAACTCTTTCCGCGACTTTAATTCGGGGACTTGATTTGCAGAGGATTAAGTGGTTCTTTATAGCCGGAAATTCTCTTGCGGCAATTATCTGTCTTTTTCTAGCCATACTGGCATATATGAAGGATGGCCTAATCGGACACTTTTTTTATATCGATTATTCCCGCTTTCTTCACACCACTTATTTTTCAATGTATTTAAATTTGTCTGTTATTTTTCTTTTAAATGATTGGTTGGATTATTCAACACAAAAAAAATCAAGACGAACATGGATTCCCTTTTTAATTCTTTTTCTGCTACTTAATATTGTTTTACTGTTTGCACGTACATCTTTAGCCGTAAGCATCGTCAGTATATTCCTGTTTCTTCTATTGAAAAGAAAGGATTGGATTAAAGAAAAATCAAAGCGCTTCTCAGTGATCCTTGGTACATTGATTTTCTGCCTTATGCTTTTCACTTCCTTCCATTTCAATAATCGATTTGTGCAAGTCGAAAAAGTCATGGAACATTCAACAGAGACATGGAATGAGAACAGATTAACTGCGGATACCTTAAAAGCGGCGGAAGATAATAGTACAAGTACCCGAATCCGGTTATGGAAGAATGCTTTGCAGCTTATCAAAGTGCATCCTCTTACAGGTGTTGGTACCGGTGACATCAAAGACGAACTCAAAGCAGAGTACTCCCGTAATAGTTATCAATATGGGGTTGCAGGGGATCTCAATCCACACAATCAGTATCTGCACACTACTGTAATGCTTGGATTAATTGGGCTGTGTTTCCTCATTGCTTATTTACTAGTTCCTTCATTTTTCGCTCTCCGTTCCCGAAATTGGGTTTACCTCAGCTTTATTCTGATCGTTTTTCTAAATGCATTTACCGAGTCGATTTTGGAGGTGCAAAAGGGGGTTCTCTTTATAGCATATTTTCAAACACTTCTGTATTTGAACGTCAAATCTGCGAAACCTGGAATATCGGAAGATAGTTCCGGGTTTTAATAATTTCATTCTGAATACAATTAAAATAACCATTCTTATCGTAAGTTTGCATTTCATATCAGCCTATGATTCCTTTTTCACCACCACGCATTGACCAGAAGATCATTGATGAAGTTACTGACACGCTGCGTTCCGGGTGGATTACAACAGGTCCCAAAACGCGACTGCTCGAGAAGAGACTTTCGGAGTATAACGGTAATCCGGCGACATTATGTCTTAACTCCGCAACTGCAGGACTTGAACTTATCTTACGTTGGTATGGAGTAAAGGCGGGTGATGAAGTGATATTACCTGCTTATACATATGCGGCAACAGCAAATGTGATCGTTCATTGTGGCGCCCGTCCTGTTTTTGTAGATGTCAATGATGATTTCAACATCAGTTTGAAAGCTGTTAAAATGGCGATAACCTCACGCACAAAAGTGGTCATGCCCGTTGATATTGGCGGCTGGCCTTGTGATTATGATGCCATTAATCAATTGGTTGGGGAGAAGGGAATTAAAAATTCTTTCCGACCAGAGACTACAGAGCAGGAGATGCTGGGCAGGATCCTTGTTTTGTCGGATGCCGCTCATTCACTTGGTGCAAGATATAACTCAAGAAAGACAGGAACCCTTACAGATATATCCGTGTTCTCTTTTCATGCAGTTAAGAATCTAACTACTGCTGAAGGTGGAGCCATAGCATTGAATCTGCCAAAACCATTTGATAATTTGAGTGTGTACAATTCACTTTGCATAAAGGCTCTGCATGGGCAGAACAAGGATGCCCTTGCCAAAATGCAAAAAGGCAACTGGCGCTATGACATCCTGGAGCCCGGTTACAAGATGAACATGCCGGATATTCTTGCCTCAATTGGCTTGGTTGAACTGGGCCGGTATGAGAGTGAAACCTTATTAAAACGAAAAGAGATTTGTGATTTTTATACAGAAAAACTTAAGACATTTTCATGGGCTATACTGCCCAAACAAAGCGGAGTACAATCTTCAGGTGCGGAATCCATAAGTTCATTTCATTTGTATCCCTTACGTTTAAAAAATGTGGATGAAGCAGCACGGGATAATATAATAAGTGAAATTGCTGAAAGGGATGTTTCTGTTAATGTACACTTCATTCCGGTACCCATGATGTCCTATTACAAGAATCAGGGGTATGATATTAAAAAATATCCCGTGACTTATGCCTTATATCAGAATGAAATATCTCTTCCTGTGTTTTATGACCTGAGCCCGGAGGATGCTGAAAAAGTTGTTAGAACTGTAATTGAAGTTGTACAAAACGAACTATCCAAATAATTATGATGAAATCATTTTGCTTATTAGTGATTACGCTGGGAATAAATTTATCACTTAGCGCGCAAGTTGAAAAAGACAATACTGAACGTTCCCGGCAAATTTATCAATGGATACGTGAACTTGAATTTGGAAAAGTACATGCTGAATTTGACAGTAGTATAGCTGCCAGAGTAGATTCGGTTAAATTATCCACCGCATGGAGAAACCTGACTGCAAGGGTGGGAGCATTTAAGAAAGTGATCAATACAACTTCTGAGATAGAATCCAATTTTGAAGTTGTTATCCAGAAGTCAGAGTTTGAAAAGAAAATTGTTGACTTCAAACTTGTATTTAGTGAAAAAGGAAAGGTGAAGGGAATATTTTTCATTCCGGAAGTTAAAAAGTTTGTGTTCGATGATCCTGTTTATTTGGATACAACTAAATTTGATGAAAAAAGAAAGTTTGTAATCACCAGCGAATTTCGCTTACCTGCAATTTTAACAATGCCTGAAAATGTAACACGTCCCCCTGTTGCTATACTGGTGCATGGTTCCGGCCCGAATGATAAAGACGAAACCATTGGAAATACAAAAATATTTCGAGATCTGTCTGTAGGTTTGGCATCACAGGGAATAGCCGTTCTGCGTTACGATAAGCGCACCCGAAATTTTGCCAAAAAAATGCAGGCAATGAAAAACCTGACGGTGAAGGAAGAAACAATGGATGATGTTCTCTCCGCTATCCGAATGTTGAAGAGAGACTCAACTCTTGACAGTACGCGCATTTATCTTATCGGGCATAGCTTAGGCGGTATGCTCCTTCCTCGTATCGCGAACCAGACAAAGGATGTAAAAGGAATTATTATGCTTGCCGCTAATGTCAGGCCAATGGAAGATTTGATGCTGGAACAGGCGGAATATATCACCGCGGCTGATACATCCACTGAAAAATCGACAGAGGTAATTGATAGTCTTAAGAGTTCAATCAGACGTATTAAAGCATTGAGTGAGGCAAACTCAAATGATACTATTGGGATATTGGGAATTCCAATTTCTTATTGGCTGGACCTAAAAAAATACGATCCTGTTGCTTCCGCTTCAAAGTTAAAGTTGCCCATTTTAGTCTTACATGGCGGACGTGATTATCAAGTCACCGATACAGATTTTTCACTATGGAAGGCCGGACTAAAAAGTTCAAAGAATGCAATTTTAAGGGCGTACCCGAATTGTAACCACTTGTTCATAACAGGGGAGGGTAAAAGTCTGCCTGAGGAGTACGATAAACCGGGGCATGTTGCCAAAGAGGTTGTCGACGACATAGGTTCCTTTATTCTTCAAGGTACTTTGAAATAGTTTTCGAAATTCGTAAAGCTTTGAATAAAATTCTGATTCGTACGGCAGATATCATTTTCTCAATTCTTGGATTGCTGCTTTTCCTGCTTCCCGGTTTGATCATAGCGATAATGATCAAATTTAACTCAGCCGGATCTGTCCTCTTCAGGCAATGGAGAGTCGGAAAAGGAGGAAAGGACTTTAGTCTTCTGAAGTTTCGTACAATGGTTATCAATGCTGATAAGCAGGGACTCATCACCGTGGGGGTCAATGATCCCAGAATTACGGGCATCGGAGCCTTTTTAAGAAGGACAAAATTGGATGAGGTGCCTCAACTTTGGAATGTGCTAATTGGCGAAATGAGTCTCGTGGGACCCCGGCCTGAAGTCAGGAAATACGTTGACCAATATACCCAGGAGCAAAAAGCCGTTCTGACTGTTGCCCCGGGCATCACCGATTATGCCTCGATTAAGTTTTCAAATGAGAATGAGCTTCTAAGTAAATCTAATGATCCTGACCGATATTATGTAGACTTCCTGATACCGGAAAAGATTCGTTTAAATATGGTATTTATTGAAAGTCCAAGTTTTGGGAAATACCTAA
>CAYHFJ010000058.1:0-17148 GCA_964355885.1 uncultured Flavobacteriales bacterium | reverse complement strand
AAGATGCTGACCTTACTTCAGACACTATTGATTGTTCCGCTTACAATGTTGTACACCTTACCTTTAACCAATTGCTCTACCATTTTGCTGAATCCGCAACCGTTTCTGTGAGTAATGATGGCACTAATTGGACACAAGTCTATGACGCGAGTTTTGGATTAACGCAAGGACAGGCAACGCCAAATGCCGATATGGTAGATATTGACATCACTGCATACGCGGCTCTTCAATCCACTGTATTTATCCGCTTCAATTATACCGGCGATTATGACTACTGGTGGATGCTCGATGATGTTGCATTGTATGAGCCTGCCGCTGCAGATGCCGGTGTGTTTTCCATCTCATCGCCAACAACATCCTGTACCATTTTATCCGGTACTGAAACTATCAGTGTTGAAGTCTATAATTTTGGAAGTGATTCTGTTTCCGGATTTGACGTGAGTTACACTATCAATGCCGGTACGGCTGTGACAGAAACTATCAACGATACCATCGCTCCGGGATTTTCATATTCCTTTAGCTTCACTACAACGGCTGATCTATCCACACCGGGAACTTATTTGATCACTGCATACACTTCATTAAGTGGTGATGCTGAAAACACCAATGACACAACATCTGTAGAAATTGCTAATGGAGCTGTTCAGGTTAATACTGCAAACAGTTATACTATGGGCTTTGAAAGCAATGAAGATTTTAACAGATGGTCATACGAAGATGGAAACTTCGATGGAAATTTCTGGACACTGAGTAATACGCTTGCACGTACCGGTACCATGTGTGCTCGTATGGCTACTCCAAACCCAGGGGATGTTGCGGATGACTGGCTGTTTACACCATGTCTGGAACTTAGTGATACAGTAAGTTATGATCTTGAATTCTACTACCGCACTTTCAGCACGGCTACACGTGCAAATATTGAAGTGATGATTGGCTCCCTTCCGGCCGGATTTGGAATGACGCAAACAATTCAAGTTCCTGTTGCAGTAAGTAACTTAAGCTATAACAGAAGTCTGAACAATTTCACAGTTCCGGCAGCAGGTATTTATTATATTGGATTCCATGTTAGCAATGGTGATAGTGCCACATCCCTTCGTATTGATGATATAAATCTGACCGCTTCCTCAGGAGTAGGTATTCGTGAAAATAATAAAGGATTACTCTCTGTTTTCCCAAATCCTGCAAGTGGTGTTATTCGTTTAATCAGCAATGAGAATTCAACAAATGCTGAAGTGACACTTCATAATCCTATTGGTCAGATTATTTACAGGAATATTTTCAGCAATCTTCTGATGGAGAATATTGACATCAGCAAGTTTGCTGAAGGTCAATATATTCTTCGTGTTGTTTCTGATACGGGAGTTTCTACTCAAACAATATCAATTGTACGATAGGTTTTATTGAATAAGAAACCACAACATTTTAAAAAAAAGGATGCACATTGCATCCTTTTTTTTGTTTAATAATTCATAAAAAGCACAAAAAACTTTGCTAAAATGATAATAATCAGCATATAGCCAAATGGATGATAAAATCATATTTGAAAATGAAACATTATTAAGGTACTTTTGACCCTACCTAAATTTCTAACCAAAAAAAACAATGAAAAAATTTACTATTTTATGTGCCGTATTGTTTGCATGCGCCAGCGCATTTGCAACAAGTGGTGAAAAGAAATCAAATGTTCGGGGTGACAGGCACCCGGTACAAAAATCTACGCAGTTTAAAAAAGCAGGATCAACTGAATTCACTTCAACTAAATTGACTTCGAATTCAGGAAACAGCATGAACAGAACAAGTCAGGTTCCTTTTTATTCTGAAGTATTTGCCGGTGGCATTCCTCCTACTTGGCAGAACATTGACAGCTCA
Source organism: uncultured Flavobacteriales bacterium (assembly GCA_964355885.1). GTDB lineage: Bacteria > Bacteroidota > Bacteroidia > AKYH767-A > 2013-40CM-41-45 > QQVM01. The sequence goes on along the minus strand of CAYHFJ010000058.1, from coordinate 15,279 downwards.
GGAAGTGGAGTAGTTTGGACATGGACAACCACAGGAACATTTGTGGACTATGTTGGCAACGACTCCCTGTCAACTGTTGGCACCTCCGCTTCGAACGGATACCTGATGTTCGATAGCGATTCAGCCGGTGTTACAACTCAAGGTAACTATGGCGTATTGATTACAGATGCCATCGATTGCAGTTTGCATTCATCTGTGCGCGTTACGTTCAATGAGTATTTCCAAAAATTCGATGATCTTACTCCTCTCTATTTAAATACAGCTCGTGTTTATGTGAGTACTGACGGAACAACATGGACACTTATTCATGCTGCAGATGCCGGACTTGCAAATAATGATGAAACACCAAACCCATTGGCGGTTAGTTTGAATATTTCCGGCATAGCTGCAGGACAATCCACTGTTTACTTTAAATTCAGCTTTACCGGAGATTATTCATACTGGTGGTTTGTTGATGATTTGGAATTGTCAGAAGTTGGAGCACTTGATGCAGGAATTTTCGGAATTGTTGACCCATCCACAGGCTGTTTACTGACTGCCGCTGAAGAAATCGTAATAGGCGTTTTGAACGCCGGAGCTGACAGTATTTCAAGCATTCCAGTTTACTATTCAATCAATGGTGGCACTCCGATTGCTGAAATCATTACTGATACATTAGCCCCTGGTGATAGTTTGCTTTATACTTTTACCGCAACCGCAGACCTGTCTGCTCCGGCTTCCTATGATATCGTAAGTTACACTTCATATCCCGGTGATACGGAAACAGGTAATGATACTATATCAATCACAGCCTTTTCAGCTGCACCAAATACTGTTGTTTATACTATGGGCTTTGAAGCCGGAGAAGATTATTCGGGATACTCTGTTGTTGATGTTGATGGTGATGGACTGGTAATAGATCTTTCCACAACCTATACACGTTCCGGTTTAGTTTGCCTTCGTTTTCCATACCCGTCTGTTGCAAATGCCAACAATTGGGTACTCAGTAATTGCTTTGACTTCGCGGCTGCAAATACATACAACCTAGATTTCTGGTTTAAGGTATTCGATATCGCTCCTGCAATTCCATATAGCATTGAAGCTTACATTGGAAATTCAACAGACATCAGTACGATGACTTTATTGGCTAACCCTCCAGTTCCCGGTGATACCGCTTATACAAATGTGAACACAAATTTCACTGTTCCTTCTGACGGAATCTATTACATTGCTTTCCGTGTATTTGGAACAAATGTGGATAATACACTTCGTGTTGATGACATTACCGTTGACTTCGCTACAGGTATAAACAATCCTATATCGAATGATGCAGTGATGGTTTATCCGAATCCAAGTCAGGGAAAGATCTTAGTTGTCAATAAAGGAGTCACTGAAGGACCCGCTACGATCAATGTAATGAATACTGTTGGTCAGGTTGTTACTACTGTTATCTCTAACAATTTTGTAAACGAAACAATTGATTTGAGTACACAACCGGATGGTTTGTATACTATACAAATCCGCAACGCTTCCGGTATCATCACTAAAACAGTGATGATCTCGGCAAAGTAGTTTTACACACTCAAATGAAAAACCCCGCACAATGCGGGGTTTTTTTATTGGGTAAATCGAAAGACTTTCCAAAAAACTGCTTCAAAAGCAGTTAATTCCAAACTATGCAACAGAAAAAAATTTAATGCAAATAATTTTTTTAATATTTACACATTCCACCTACACTTTTTTAATCGCTTTGGCCAGTTTACTTGCAAAAATAAAATCGTTAATTTCAATATTATCAGTACGTAAAATATCTTCAACACTTCCTTCCCACCACTTCTTTCCCTGGTGGAGGAAAAGTATTTTATCCCCAATTTCGAGTACAGAATTCATGTCGTGAGTATTGACAATTGTTGTAATATTGAATTCCTCTGTAATCTCCTTGATGAGATTATCAATGACGATGGAAGTTTTAGGATCCAGGCCTGAATTTGGTTCATCGAAAAACAGATAACCGGGATTGGGTGCAATGGCACGCGCAATAGCGACTCGTTTTTTCATACCGCCACTTAACTCGGAAGGACTCAAATTATTACTATTCACGAGGTTCACTCTTTTCAGGCAGAAATCCACCCGATCTCTTTTTTCTTCAATGGACAAATGCGTAAACATATTCAGAGGAAACATCACATTCTGTTCGACTGTAAGCGAATCAAATAATGCGCCACCCTGAAACACCATCCCAATTTCCTGTCGGAATGGCTTGCGTTCTTTTCTGCTGAGTCCGGAAAAATATTTTCCATCGTATAATATGTCTCCTTCATCAACATTCAGCAGACCTACCATACACTTCATCATCACTGTCTTTCCTGAACCACTACCACCGATCACTAAATTAATATGACCCTTCTCAAACGTACTCGTCACGTTTTCAAGAATGAAACGTCCATTAAAACTTTTAGAGATATTCCTGAGTTCGATCATGTCAGGATCAGCTGAGTGAGAATGTAATCAAAGATCAGAATCAGAATGCTGCTATATACTACTGCATTGGTACTGGACTTTCCAACTTCGAGTGCACCACCTTCAGTATGGTAACCCTGATAAGCAGACACTGTTGTTATGATTAAAGAAAAAGTAACTGTTTTAATCAACGCAAAGACGACATTAAAAGGTATAAAGGAGTCCTGAATTCCCATGATATACTCAGAAGAACTGATCACCCCGGCCGCAGTTCCAGCTATCCAGCCTCCGAAAATTCCCAAGAACATTGAGATGATAACGACAAAAGGGAAAATAGCAAGAGCAGCAATTACTTTGGGCAGAACAAGGTAAGCGGATGAGTTGATTCCCATGATCTCCAGCGCATCTATTTGTTCGGTGACCCGCATAGTACCAATTTCAGAAGCAATGCTTGAACCAATTTTACCTGCCAGAACGAGGGACATCATCGTTGGAGAAAACTCAAGGATGATTGAATCTCTGGCAACAATACCTACAGCCTCTAATGGAACCAGTGGATTTACCAGATTATAGACTGTTTGAATCGTAATAACCGCGCCCATAAACATAGAAGTAAGGGCGACAATTCCAAGGGATCCATAGCCGAAATTATCCAGCTCACGGACGAACTGCTTCCAGTAGATCGAAAATTTTTCGGGCTTGATAAGCATCTCCTTAATGAAGATACAATAGCGCCCTAAGTGAAAAAGCCAATTCATAGATTGCGATAAAAATAAGAAGAAATGCTCAATGCATCAGGTTCTTCTCCGGAATTTACACACTATATTATCAGGCTATTTTTTTTTACAATCAACAGAATAATTAACTGAGATATTCAATGGAACTGAGATATGTAATAAAAACAGATATGCTTATCTTTACATTTCAATGAATACAAAGCGTAAAAAATATCTGATGGGTCTTATCCTGCTTATGACCATTCTGAGCAGCGGATGTTTTCTGACAAAGAAAAAATGTGATTGCCCTAAATTCAGCAAGGTCGGCGAACAAAAGGTTCAAAAAAGCTCCTAAAGACTTTTTTTTTGTCCTACTTTTCCAAGGTTTCCTGATTAAAATCATGCTTTTATTGAATAAAAAGGCTACTTTTGAAGTCTATTTAAAATCATTCTAAATAATAATGGCCGAAGTAATGCTTAGTCTGGCAACAATGCGAAAGGGTCAAAAAGGCATCATTGATTCGTTCACAGATAATGAACTGTCTCTCAAACTCCTTGAAATGGGTTGTATTCCCGGAGAACCCATAGAGGTTATCAGGATAGCACCCTTAGGAGATCCTATTGCTGTATCTATATCCGGGTATATGTTAGGACTACGAAAAGCTGAAGCGGGAACTGTGAGAGTGAGAGTACAGGAATAAGAAGCCATATTGCATCTTTTCCCAAGATTGGTTTTATTAAAATATCTGCCCGCTATTTCTTAACAGAATTGTGATGCCATTGGAAAGAAAACTTAAAATAGCTCTTGTTGGCAATCCAAACAGTGGTAAGTCGACGGTTTTTAATGCACTTACAGGACTTCGTCAAAAGGTTGCAAATTTTCCCGGTGTTACCGTAGAGAAAAAGACTGGTATTGCAAACATGAGAACTTCTATGGGAGAGAAGGTTCATGCAGAAATTATTGATCTTCCTGGAACCTATTCTCTTTATCCAAAGTCTCCGGAAGAAATTCTTCCTTTTCAACTACTCTGTGACCCACATAATGAATCGCATCCTGACCTGACTATCGTTGTTGCGGATGGAACCAACCTAAAAAGGAATCTTTTTCTTTGTTCACAAGTATTGGATCTTAAGATCCCTGTCATTCTTGTAGTCAACATGATGGATCTGGTCCAACATAAAAACATTTCCATTGACTTAATGGGTTTATCGAAAAGACTCGGAATTCCTGTTATTGGCATGGACGGAACAAGTGGTAAAGGCGTCAAGGAACTAAAAGAGGCTATACTTCAACCACTTGTTTCTCCGGTAAGCGATTTTATTGATGTACGCGCCTTTGCTCCTGAATTGGTTGATGAGCTAAGGTCAATTGTGACAGTTGATAGTAATTACAATGCATTTTTAGCAGCTAACAATCTGCATTTGATTTCAGGATTTGAAATGCAGCAATGGAAGAAAGATAAAATCACTGCAGTCTGTGAAAAATACAAGTTCGATCCGCAGCAAATGCAAGCCAGAGAAACACTGGAACGATATAAAGTCATTACGCGGATTCTCAAAGATTTTTGGAAATCGCAAGAAGACTCAGTACGAAAATCAAATTCATATAAGATCGATAGTTTTCTTACTCACCGGGTCTGGGGATATCTGATATTTATGATTGTCTTGTTCCTCATTTTTCAAGTAATATTCTCCTGGGCATCCTACCCCATGGATCTAATTGACAGAGGATTTGTCGCTCTTAGTCAATTTGCACGATCCAGCCTCCCGTCAGGACTGTTAAATGATTTGTTTGTTGATGGAATTCTCGCCGGATTAAATGGCATCGTGGTTTTCGTCCCTCAAATTGCTTTGCTTTTTTTCTTCGTGGCAATTCTTGAAGATACAGGGTATATGGCAAGAGTTAGTTTTATTATGGATCGGCTGATGAAAAAATTCGGCATGAATGGGAAATCACTTATACCTCTTATGAGTGGAATAGCCTGCGCCGTACCTGCCATCATGTCAACCCGAACGATCCAAAATCGTAAAGAGCGACTTATTACCATCATGGTCACACCACTCATGAGTTGCTCCGCCCGTTTACCTGTCTATACCCTACTTATCGCGCTGGTGATTCCAAAAGGAAGTGTATTCGGATTTAACATGCAAGGAGTTGTAATGATGGCATTATATCTCCTGGGATTTCTGGCCGCTTTAGTCGCAGCATTTGCCATGAAGTACATTTTAAAAACAAAGGAACGCAGCTTTTTTGTAATGGAACTGCCAATGTACAGAGTCCCGCGATGGTCTTCTATCGGAATACACCTGATTGAAAAAGTTAAAATATTTTTATTCGATGCAGGTAAGGTGATTGTCGCGATTTCCATTATTCTTTGGGTTCTTTCCTCCTTCGGCCCCTCCGGAGTTTTCGATTCCATTGAAAAGAAATATCATGCGCAGAGTGCTTCAGGAGAGATACATCAGGAGGATATGGCACGAAAGATACAAACAGAAAAGCTGGAATCTTCCTATGCAGGCAAGTTGGGTCAGCTCATCGAACCTGCCATCGAACCACTGGGCTTTGATTGGAAAATCGGTATTGCACTCATTACCTCATTTGCAGCGCGTGAAGTATTTGTAGGTACCATGTCGACAATCTATAGTGTTGGCGGTGACGAATCCAAAAAGATGACTATAAAGGAAAAGATGGCAACAGAAATTAATCCTAAAACAGGCGGACCGCGCTATACCTTTGCGGTTGGGCTTTCACTTATGCTTTTTTATGCCTTCGCGATGCAATGCATGAGCACCATTGCTGTAGTCTATCGTGAGACAAAACGTATCCGATATCCCCTGATACAAATTTTCTACATGAGTGGACTTGCCTATCTGGCGAGTCTGCTTGCCTATCAGCTCTTGAAACCCTAAGCAATACGAATGACCCATTCAAATTGTTGAAAGACTTCTTTTATTTTTTTCAATGATATTGCTTTTTTTATAATCTTCGCATTCATCCATAAGAATTCAGCGTGTCAAAAGAGGGAATTGCAAATATTTTATCGAAGTACCTGCCTGCAAATTGTGTTGAAATCTGTAGTTCATGGGTCGTAGAAAAAAATATTCATTTGCGAATCACCCGAGGTCGTTCCAGTAAATATGGAGACTATCGTCCACATCTGGAAGGCGACGGACACCACATCACAGTGAATCACGACTTGAATCCATATTCCTTTCTGATAACATTTACGCATGAAGTTGCACACCTTCATTGTTTCAATAAGTTTAAGCACAGGCATGAGCCGCATGGTAAGGAATGGAAAGACGAATTCGGGATGCTACTAACAGGATTCATACAAAAAAACATTTTTCCTTCAGATATTGAATCCGCGCTTCGTGCTTATGTCCGGAATCCGGCTGCCTCCAGTTGTACAGATCAGCAACTTCATCGTGTGTTAAAAAAATATGACAAGCCGGGAGAAAAACCTGTTATTCATCTGGAGGAGCTTGCTGCAGGAACAGATTTTAGTATACGCCAGTCACGATCAGGTCTGGTCTTCAGGAAAGGTGAGAAGAAAAGGACACGATTCCATTGTATAGAGATCAGGACCCGAAGAGAATATCTGGTAAGCGGCTTGGCAGAAGTAGTTGTGCTGGCGAGCTAATGGTAGGGATGACTAAAAGAATCTTTATTCAATTGTGACTCATGACTAAAAACGGCTCTGAATGAATTAATTGTATTAATCCCAAGCTATTCAATAGAAAAAAACCTATTGCATAGCGACTGAATCTTCAGATATTTCAGGCCATTTAAACATCAAACAAGTCCATTATTCAGTATATTTGCACTATACCAATCCAATTAAAATCAGCTCTTAATGAATGAAACACTAGCTGCCCAACAATCCGGAACACAGGTTTCAGCCATGGCAGAAAATCTGATTGGATCGGAAATCATCAAACTTGCCGCAGAGATTAATGAGAGGATCCGCAATGGTGATCGAATATTCAATTATACCATCGGAGATTTTGACCCTAAGCTTTTCCCAATTCCGAACGAACTAAGTCAGGAAATTATAAAAGCTTATGAAAACCATGAGACAAATTATCCGGCAGCAAATGGAATCCAGGACTTACGAAATGCCGTATCCACGTTTTTAAAAGATCGTGAAGGATTGGATTATTCAGCAGATGAGATATTGATTTCGGGAGGTGCGCGCCCTTTGATTTATGCCACATTCACAACACTTCTTGATCCAAAAGATATTGTCGTATTTCCTGTTCCTTCCTGGAACAACAATCATTACGCCCACCTAAGTAATACTCAGGCTGTCATGATAGAGACGACACCGGAGAATAATTTTATGCCTACAGCGGAATCAATCCGTCCGCATCTTGAAAATGCAACATTGCTGGCCTTGTGTTCACCCTTGAATCCGACAGGTACTGTGTTTAAAAAAGAAACACTCGAAGAAATCTGCGACCTTGTTCTTGCAGAGAATCACCGGCGCGGAGGAAAGGGTAAACCGCTATATCTATTATATGATCAGATTTATTGGATACTCACTTTTGGAGAAACGCAACATTATAACCCGGTATCGCTAAGACCGGAGATGAAAGAATATACTATATTTATTGATGGTATTTCTAAATCTCTCGCGGCAACCGGAGTAAGAATTGGATGGGCTTTCGGTCCAAAGAATATTATCAATAAAATGAGAGCCATTCTATCCCATGTTGGTGCATGGGCTCCGAAGGCTGAACAGGTTGCAACGGGAAAATATTTGCAACAAAAATCTTCCTTCGATAAATTTGTTGTTTCCTTTAAAAAAGATATCAATGTGAGATTAGAAGGATTTTACAATGGATTTAATGAAATGAAAAAAGCCGGTTTTCCTGTTGAAGCGATAGCTCCTCAGGCAGCCATTTATTTAACATTAAAGCTGGACTTGTGCGGAAAGAAAACGGCAGCGGGAAAAACGCTGACTAATCAGCAGGAAGTCACGCAGTATATTCTTGACGAAGCAAAATTGGGTATCGTTCCATTCTCAGCATTCGGTGCCGCTGATAATTCGCCCTGGTATCGCTTATCTGTAGGCACCTGTAACGAAAAAGAAATTCCGGAAGTGATGACCTCCCTTCGCAGAGCATTGAGTGCTTTATCTTAACAGGATTAATTTCCTGCTCATTTAATATAATGATTGATAATAAATTTTCGCCTATCGACCGACTTTTACAAAAAAATGTGTCGTACAATTAATCCCTGATGAAAAACAATTACTGTATCATCATGGCCGGAGGCATCGGCAGTCGCTTCTGGCCCATGAGTCGTAACACTTTACCTAAGCAGTTCCTGGATATTATGGGAACCGGCAAAACACTCATCCGCCAAACTTATGAGCGTTTCCTGAAAATATGCCCTCCTGAAAATATTTATATTGTAACAAACGAACAATATCAGGAGCATGTCTATTCACAACTACCTGAGCTCAATAAGAATCAGGTTCTGGCTGAACCCCAAAGACGAAATACGGCACCTTGTATCGCCTATGCAGCCTTCAAAATTGCTCAGATCAATCCTGATGCCAATATGGTGATTGCTCCTTCTGATCACGTCATTAACGACGAGAAAAATTTTCAGGAAGCCATAAGAATAGGACTTGAATTCACAAAAACCAAAGCAGGTTTACTCACCATCGGAATTCAACCAAGTCGTCCGGATACAGGTTACGGTTACATTCAATTCAAGGAGAAAGCAGCAGAACAATATTTCGGAATCAGCGAAGTAAAAACATTCACGGAAAAACCAAATCTTGAAATGGCCAGATTTTTTCTCAAGAGTGGTGAGTTTTTATGGAATTCCGGAATCTTTCTTTGGAATAATAAAACAATTCTGCAGGCATTTGAAAAAAATCTTCCTGACATGTACAATCTTTTTCAGGAAGGAATATCCCAATACAATACACCCGGTGAAGCCGCTTTCATTCGTAAGGCATACGAGCAATGCACAAACATTTCCATTGACTATGGTGTTATGGAAAAGGCAAAAAATGTCTATGTGTTGAGTGCTGAATTTGGCTGGAGTGATCTTGGAACATGGAAGTCCTTGTACGAACAACTCCCGCACGACAACAATGGCAACGCGATAGTGGGACACAATGTAATGCTTGACAATACCTCTAATTGTGTAATCAACATGCCAAAAAATAAATTGGCAGTGATACAAGGCTTAGATGATTTTATCATCGTAGATACAGATCAGGTATTGCTTATCTGTCCAAAGGAGGATGAACAACAAATCCGTAATCTCGTGAATGATGTAAAACTTAAAAAGGGAGATAAATTTATTTAAGGGCAGCTATAAAGTTAAAGTCCTACCATCTCCTCCGGTTTCACCCATTCATCAAATTGTTCGGCAGTTACATAACCCAGATCAACGGCAGTTTGTTTCAAAGTTTTTCCTTGCTTGTGGGCGGTCTGCGCTATCTCAGCAGCTTTGTAATAACCAATCTTTGTATTAAGTGCTGTGACTAACATCAACGAATTTTCAAGATTGTTTTTTATATTTTCTTTGATGGGCTCAATTCCTGAAGCACATTTATCATTGAATGAAACGCAAACATCACCTATTAACCTCGCGGAATGAAGGAAATTATAAATCATCATTGGCTTGAATACATTTAGTTCAAAATGCCCTGTTGCACCACCGATATTGATGGCCACATCATTCCCCAATACCTGTGCGGCCACCATTGTCATCGCTTCACATTGTGTAGGATTAACCTTACCGGGCATGATTGAAGATCCCGGCTCATTATCTGGAATATGAAGTTCACCTATACCGCACCGAGGACCGGAGGCCAGCAAGCGTATGTCATTGGCTATTTTCATCAGTGAACACGCTACAGTTTTCAATGCGCCATGCGTTTCAACGATGGCATCATGGGCAGCCAGCGCTTCGAATTTATTCTCCGCGGTAACAAATGGAATTCCCGACAGCTTCGCGATATGCTTTGCAACATTTTCAGAATAGCCCGGAGGGGTATTGATGCCTGTTCCCACCGCGGTACCACCTAAGGCTAACTCAGACAGATGAGTAAGCGTATTTTCAATCGCTTTAATTCCATGATTCAACTGAGAAACATATCCGCTGATTTCCTGACCTAATGTTAATGGCGTAGCATCCATAAGATGTGTACGACCAATCTTCACGATATGCATGAAGTCTTTTGCTTTTTGATCGAGAGTATCACGAAGTTTCTTCAATCCCGGAATAGTTTTTTCGACGAGAATCTGATATGCGGCAATATGCATTGCAGTTGGAAAAGTATCATTTGAAGACTGCGATTTGTTTACATCGTCATTTGGATGAATTACTTTCTTTTCGTCTTCAAGGTTACCACCATTCAACACGTGCGCACGGTAGGCGACAACCTCATTAACATTCATATTCGATTGTGTACCGGAACCGGTTTGCCATACCACCAACGGAAACTGATCATTCAGCTTTCCGGAAAGAATCTCATCACACACCTGACCTATCAGGTCACATTTTTCTTTAGGAAGAACTCCCGCATCCAGATTGGTGAGCGCGGCAGCTTTCTTCAATACTGCAAAGGCACGTATAATCTCCGCAGGCATTTTATTTATATCCTCGGCTATTTTAAAATTTTCGATAGAGCGCTGAGTTTGTGCACCCCAATAAACATGAGAGGGAACTTCTACTATTCCCATTGTGTCTTTTTCTTTTCTTGTTTTCATGGTTTTATTAATATGGTAATTAAACTCTAAAAAAGCTCCAACACCCTTTCTACAGGGCGGCCTATGATGGCTTTTCCATCTTTAATTATAATCGGCCGCTCGATCAGTATCGGATTTTTCGATAAAACTTTTATCCATTCAGCATTAGTCAGCTTTTTGTTGGCAAATTTCTTTTTATACAATTCTTCTTTCTTTCGAACGATATCTTCAGCTTTCAAATTTAGCATTTTGAGAATTTCGCGGATATCTTTTTGAGTAGGAACATCAACAGTATATTCAACGATTGAAATATCCTCTTTTGTTTGCTCTTTCACCAGAGCAAGCGCAGTTTTACAAGTACTGCATGTCGACTTGAACCAGATTTGTATCATCGCTTAATGTGCTGAAGCGTCCATGAGATACGCTTTAATGAATTGATCCAGATCACCGTCCATCACCCCTTGCACGTCGGAAGTTTCAGTATCTGTACGAATATCTTTCACCAGTTTATAGGGATGCATCACATAATTTCGAATTTGTGAGCCCCACTCTATCTTTCTCTTCGTTGCTTCAGTGACGGCTTTCGCTTCAAGCTGCTTGCGCATCTCCAGTTCGTATAACTGAGATTTGAGCATCTTCATAGCGCGCTCCCTGTTTGCCACCTGCGATCGTTCAACCTGACAAACAACCACAATACCTGTTGGTTTGTGAGTCAGTTGAACTTTCGTTTCTACTTTATTGACATTTTGTCCACCGGCACCACCTGAACGGGAAGTCTGTAATTCTACATCACCTTCCTTGATGTCAATTTCAATGGTATCATCAATTTCAGGATAAGCAAAAACTGAGGCAAAGGAGGTGTGCCTACGCGCATTTGAGTCGAATGGAGAAATGCGAACAAGGCGATGCACTCCGCTTTCTCCTTTGAGATAACCGTATGCAAATTCTCCTTCAATCTGAAGCGAACAGGATTTTATCCCCGCGGTATCACCATATTGCAAATCCAATTCTGAGACTTTGTATCCATGCTTTTCAGCCCACATGATATACATACGCATAAGCATGGATGCCCAGTCCTGGCTTTCTGTTCCACCTGCCCCTGAATTAATATTAATGATCGCATTTAAAGGATCCTCCGGTGCACCGAGCATATTTTTAAATTCGAGATCCTCCAATAAATTGGTGGTCTCTTTCAGGTGAGATCCAATTTCCTGCTCGGTAGTATCCCCTGTTTTAAAAAAATCAAAAAGTACAGCCAGATCCTCATAGGAGCTGTATGTTTTATCAAAAAGATCAGTCCAGTTCTTCTTTTTCTTGATGCTTTTGAGAACTTTCTCAGCCTCCTTTGGGCTGTCCCAGAATCCGGGAGCATGAGTCAGCAGTTCTTCCTGCCGGATGGAATTCGTTTTACCATCGATGTCAAAGATGCCTCCTCAGGACTTCAATGCGCTCCTTAATCTCTTTTAGATGTTCTAATGTCATAATGGGTGCAAAGGTATAAAAAAGGAGAAAACAATTACTCGTTTTCTATAATACCGATAAGATTCCAGACTAATTCCGGTTCATATCCGCGCTGAATTGCATAAGTTGCTATTTTATGTTTTCGCTTAAAAGTATTGGTCTCTTTCACCATTTTTTCTCTATGTCTGATAACTTCTTTCAAAGTTTTAAGATACTCCTTCTCAGCAATTTCAGAAAGCGCTTTTTTTATTAAAGGTTCCGAGACTTTCTTATCCTGCAATGCCCGTTTAATCTTTACTCTACCCCACTTTTTTTGTCTGAATTTTCCACCCGTGAAAGCAGAAGCAAATCGTTCTTCTTTTAAAAAGTTGTCTTCAATCAGATCAACGATCATTGATTCCACATCATCATTTCTTAGTCCCCATTCAAAGAGTTTATTTCGCACTTCCTGCTGACTTCGTTCCTGGTATGCACAATATTTTCTGATCCGAAGCAATGCTTGTTCAGGACTCAGGCGTTTTCGTACAAGGGTTTGCTCAGTCATGAAAATCGAAGAAGAAATAAATACGAAATTTAGAATTTTTTAAGAAAATAATTATACTTCAAATGTAGATGTGAGGCCACAATCACAACTAAATAAGAAAATTCTACTTCGCTACAGGAATACTATCTGAGACAGAAACCTCATCCTCAATTTCAATTGCAGGCTTCGCTTCCAGAACTGTTTTTAAATTGTTCAATCCTCTTTCGAAGTCTTTACCTACCATACCATCCATAAATTTACCCAGAATACGGAGGAGTGGATTAAAACCGGTATCGAATTCAAAAACCCAGGTAATTTTAGTGCCATTATCTTCCGGAGCAAAGGTGTAAATCCCTGTTGCTACTCCTTCTTCCATAAAACTCAGATCCTGTTTGATAAGTGAAGGAGCATTCACTTCAGTGTACGTCATACTCCCTCTTCCGACATCTTTGTTTGCACTCACCCAACTTAATTTTGCACCAAGTCCGGATTCAGGGCCTGCATAGGTGTAAGATGCTGTTGTGTCCAATTCAAACCAGGGTGACCAGGTATTCCAGTTTTTAACAATATTCACATAATTAAAAACCATTTCCTGAGGTTGGTTGATCGTTTGAGATCGCTCAACATGTACCTGCGATGGCAGCATAAGGCCAATTGCAGCAACAAGCAGCAACAGAATGGCCAATACCATTAAAATACGTTTTAGAATTTTCATATAATATAGGATTAAGGAATTGTTACTGCGAAGCTATAAAAGTCTGTCAGGATTACAAATAGCATTCAATAATAAACTGAATTACTATACTAAGTCAGACTATGTTCTATTTGCACATGCTGAACATTTTGAACACAAGACTGCCCTCCAAACCTACAGTCCTGATTTGTAGCATTACAAATTTCACTTTCCCTTCCGTTTCAGTACCCAATAAATTCCCTTCACATTTGTTTCCCAGATCGGTAAAAATGCCACAATTATAATTTCTTCTATCAGTTCCAGGATGGTGATAATAGATGCGGCATAAAATAGAATATACACTGGTTGTGGAAGAAGAAAGACTAAAATAAAAAAGATGCCCTGAAGTATCGCGGCCAATTTAGCAAGATAAGTATGGAAGCTGGAAATTTTATGGTATCGTATTAATGCGAAAATATTCTGTATAATAAACAAACCAAATAAGAAAATTAGAATTGCACTTTGTTCTATGATGAACTCCGGTTTAAGCACAAATAATGCTATCATCGAAGCGATAATGGTGAAATCATCCGCGATAGAATCCAGTCGTGCACCCAGAACACTGGCAACTTTATATTTGCGTGCAAGAAATCCGTCAATCAGATCGGTAAAATAACTTATGGCAAGTAACCATTTAAAAAGATCAACATTTCCATAAAAAATAAGCGCTATTAAAACCGGAGCAGCAATGAGGCGATATACGGTGATAGCATTGATGATGTAATAGCTCTGTCTTATCATGATAGGAACAATATCAGAAAAATATTAATATATAACAAAACACAAATGGTACAGACCAAAGTATGGCAGCCATGCAAGGGGTTCACCTTGAAGTTTGCAAGTTCCAAGAAGAGAGCAAATCATTGCCGAACGTTCGGCAGTGGCATGTGAGACTTTAAAAAGATAATTCTTTCTTCCAATTAGATAATCCGGATAGCCTGACCACCTTTTTCCGTTTAGGATTGACCATTATATTCCGGGATTATACTGATTAATTGAGGCTAAATCAGGGAAATTTACTTTAACAAACGAACGGGAATTTAATGGTCAAGATGACCGGATTATTCAGTAGCAAGGTTCGATATAAATATTTACATTTATAACCGCATATAGTGAACAAAGTTCTATCATTTTAAAGAATTTTCACTCCAAAAACCCGAGCCAATACAAAGTGTATAGACTGGGCATAAAAAGCGATAGCGTAAATACACATATTAACTAATCGCTTTTTATTAAAACCGAATACTTAATAAGTTCACCCTAAAACAACAACGACTAACATGCGAATTCAAGAGATGCAAGTAAGAAAGTAAATAGTTTCATAGTATAGCGTTATAATGCACTTCTTGAATTTACTTTCTGTAATATGCCATATTAAAAATTCCACATATTGAAATTAGAGAATAAGAAAACAGAATTCATTTATTGGTTTGCCTATTATAATCTTGACTCACCGAGTGTAAGATATAGAGCAAAATATCCGCTAGACTTTTTTAGAGAGCACAAAAATGTAGAAAGTTATTTTGTGGTTCCGAGTTATTCAATGACAGGTATTTTTTGCTTTTTAAAAGCATATTTTTCAGCTCTGTTTTTCAGAAGACAAAACTCTTTAATTGTAATTCAGAGAGTGCAATCAAATTTTATTTATGCCAACCTTTTAAAATTACTTATAAGGATAAGAAATCATG